>NZ_JBIVVI010001669.1:0-1473 GCF_044757675.1 Kitasatospora sp. NPDC091257 | reverse complement strand
GGGCAGGGTGCACGGAGCACCCCTGGTCGCATCGGGAGGTCCGCATCGGAAAACCCTCCGCCCCACCGGCTACCGATCGGTACCGTCATCCGGTGGCACCCGGCGCCTGCCGAGTGCCACCGAGTCGGAAGGAGCGTGAGTCCCGTGAACGGGACGGGGGAGGGACGCGGCATGGCCGCGGACGGGCCGGAGGCGCGGGAGTTCGTCGCGGCCCTGGTGCGGGCCGGGGCGCCGAGCGCGGACGGGCCGGCCGCGCTGGCGGTGCCCGAGGCGGAGGCGGAGGAGGTGATCGCGGTCGCCCGACGGCTGGCGCTGCGCGTGGTGCCGGAGGGCCGGTGGTGGCCGCGGCCCGCGACGGCGCTGCTGGACATGGCGACGGCGCTGGTGGTGGACGAGCACCCGTCGGCCCCGCGGTGGTCGGCGGCGGAGCGGCAGCGGCTGACGGGCTGGGTCGCGGTGCTGATCGAGCACCGGGGTGAGGACGGGGTGCAGGAGCTGCTCCGGGCGCTCGGCGGGGGCTGAGACCGCCGGGCCCGGGCGGTCGGGGCGCCGTCCGGGCGGCGGCGCGGGCGCCGCGGCTCACGGCCGCTAACGACCGGCCAACAGTCGTCGGCGCCCGCCAACGGTGGCACCCGGGACCGGTCCGAGTGCCCCGGGCGGGGGCGTTGGTGCTGCCTTGGTGCGGACTTGGCGGCCTCCGGCAGTGTGCTGTTGCAGCCACCGCCGGGGGATGTCCGGTCGCTGCCCAGCACGCCCTGCCCGTGCTGCGCCCCTGCCCGACCTGAGAGGTAGCGCGTGTCGAAGCCGTCCGTCGCCCAGCCCACGTCCGTCACCCCGTCGTCCGAGGGTCCGGCGGACGCGCCGGAAGGCGTCACCGCCCCGGCCCGTCCGACCCTCGACCCGGACACGCTCGCCGAGATCCACCGGCTGCACGGCGGCTACCTGCTGCGCGCGCTGCTGCGGGCCACGGGCGGGGACCGCGGCAAGGCCGAGGACATCCTCCAGGAGACCCTGCTGCGCGCCTGGCAGCACCCGGAGGCGCTGTCCGCCGGGCCGGAGGCGAGCCGGCCCTGGCTGTTCACGGTCGCCCGCCGGATCGCGATCGACCACTACCGGATGGCCGCCGCCCGCGCCAAGGAGGTGATCGGCGAGCCGATGGAGGACCGGCCGGTCGCCGACGACCCCTACGAGCGGGTGGTGGTGGCCCGGGACATCGCGCTGGCGCTGCGCCGGGTGCAGAAGCACCACCGCGAGGTGCTGGTCGAGCTGCACCTCAAGGACCGCTCGGTGCTGGAGGCCTCGGCCCGGCTGGGGGTGCCGCCGGGGACGGTCAAGTCCCGCAACTTCTACGCGATCCGGGCGCTGCGCCCGGTGCTGGCGGCGGAGCACGGGTACGCCCCGACGGAGCGCGGGGCCGCCTCGGCCGCGGGCTGACCGGGCCGCCGTCCCGTCGGGCGGCACGGGCCCGCCGGC
>NZ_JBIVVI010001668.1:0-1473 GCF_044757675.1 Kitasatospora sp. NPDC091257 | reverse complement strand
GGTGAACCCGGCTGGCCCCCGATGAGCCGACGGCAGGCCGCCCTGCTCGCCGTCACCCTCGCCGGCTACCTGCTGGTACTCGCCGGGGTCCTGCTCAACACCGAGCTGGTCGACCTCGACTGGTCGGTCCGACTGCTGCGCCCCTACGAGCGGTGGCCCCGGCTGGAGCCGCTGCTCGACACCTGGGTGGTCGCCGGGCAACGCGGACCCTCGGCGATCGCCGCCTTCTGCTGGCTCGGCTGGCGGGCCCACCGCCTCGGCCGGCTGCGCCCGCTGCTGGTCATGGGCATCGCGCTGCTGTTGCTCAACGTCACCGTCGGCGCGGTCAAGATCGTCACCGGCCGGCTCGGCCCGCACTACGCCCAGTACGTCGGCTCGCCCGAGCTCTTCTCCGGCGGCACCATCTTCCCCTCCGGCCACACCGCCAACGCGGTGGTCACCTGGGGGGTGCTCGCCTACCTCGCCGTCCGCTGGCGGCGCACCGGTGCGCTGATCGCCGCCGCCACCGCCTGCTCGATCGGCCTGACCACGGTCTACCTGGGCACCCACTGGGTCACCGACGTCCTGGCCGGCTGGGCCGCCGGACTGCTCGTCCTGCTCTCGCTGCCACTGCTGGAGCCCCTGGTCGCCACCGCCGAACAGCGGCTCCACCGGCGTTTCGCCCGTCGGCACCTGCCCTGCTGAACCCGAACCGCACCCGACCCGAGTCACGCCCGACCGGAGCCACGGCGAACCCCGACCGCACCGGACCCGCACCAGGCCCGCACCGAAGCCGAACCCCGAATGCCGGAACCGAACCCGGCCCCCGAGCCGACGGAACGGGCCGGACCTACCCCTCCCAGCTGCGCTCGACCACACCGTTGCGCACCGCGAGGTTGAGCCGCCCCTGGCGGTACTCCATGGTCATCAGGTCACCCGGCTCCAGCACCCGGACCGACGCCCAGCCGTGCCTTCGGGCCAGCTCCCGGGCCCGCTCGATCCGCAGCCCCGCGTATCCCTCTCCGTCCTGGCCCCCCGCACCCGAACCGGCGCCCGAACCCGCCGCGCCGGACCCCGCCCCCACCGCGCCCGAACCCGACATCGCGCCTCCCCGGCTCGCCTCCTCGGACGTACGCTGGAATCGTAGCCCGACCGGCGTGGTCAGGAGGTGAACGCCATGCGCACCACCACCCCGCGACGGTGGCGCAGCGGCACCGAGCCGGCCACCGCCCGCAGCGATCTCAAGCTCCGCTACCTGCTCTCGCTCACCTTCACGCCGCTGTTCGCACTGGCGACGGTGGGTTTCGCGCTCTGGGCGGCCGCCTCCCCCGCCGACGGCGCACCCAGCCGGGGCACCCTCACCGGCTTCGCCGTGGCCTGCGGCCTGCTGACCCTGTTCGCCGCCGTCGATCTCGTGGTGGTGATCCGGCGTCGCCGGACCGAGCTCTGACGTGGTGTCTCCCATGGAGTGGGAAGTCGGCCCGGCCGACTTCC
>NZ_JBIVVI010001667.1:0-1473 GCF_044757675.1 Kitasatospora sp. NPDC091257 | reverse complement strand
GTCTGAGCAGGGGGAGGGACTATGGGGCGGATTCGCGTCCTGGTGGTCGACGACCACCGGATCTTCGCCGAGGCGCTGGCCGCGGCACTGGCCGCCGAGCCGGACGTGGAGGTGGGGGCGGCGGGCAGCGCGGCCGCCGCCGAGCGGGCCTTGGAGCGCGCGGCCGGCGAGGGCCGGGCCTACGACGTGGCACTGATCGACGCCGACCTCGGCGTCGAGGCGTCGGGTGTCGGCGCCGCCGCCGGTGCGGCCGGGCCGATCGGAACAGCGGGCCCGGCCGGATTACCCGGCGGGCCCGGAGCCGCCGGTCCGTACGGGGGCTCCGGTCCGTACGGGGGCTCCGGTCCGCACGGTGCGTCGGGAGTACTGGGAGTGCTGGGAGCACCGGGAGCCGGGGCGCACGCCCGCCGCCGGCCCGCTGCGGAGCACGGCGACGAGGCCCGGCGGGGTCGTGCCGCCCCGCCCGTGCCGCAGCCGCGCCGGGCGGCCGTACCGCCGGGGCCACCGGTTCAGCTGTCGGGCGGCCTGCCGCCGGTCGCCCGGTCCGCGGTGGACCCGTTGCGGGGCGACCAGCTCAGACCCTCCGCCCAGCCGCCCGACGGCATCACCCTGCTGGCCCGCCTCCGCCGCGCCCATCCAGGGCTGCGCGCGATCGTCCTGGCCACCGCCGACGACCCGCACCGCGCCGCCCGCGCCCTGCACGCGGGCGCCACCGGCTGGGTGGCGAAGGAGAGTTCGCTGGCCCGGCTGCTCGCGGTGGTCCGGGGGGTGCTGCGGGACGAGACGCACCTGCCGCCCGCGCTGCTCACCGGGGTGATCCGCGAGCTCACCACCGCCCGGCGGGACCGTACCGAGAGCGAGCGGCTGGTGGACACCCTGACCCCGCGGGAGAAGCAGATCCTGCGCTGCATGGTCGCGGGTCTCGGCCGGCAGGCCGTCGCGGAGCGGCTCTACCTGTCGCCGCACACCGTCCGGACGCACATGCAGAACGTGCTGGGCAAGCTCGGGGTGCACTCCACGCTGGCGGCCGTCGCGGTCGCCCGCCGGGCCGGGGTCAGCCCGGCCGAGCCGGCCGTGCCTCCGCCGCCCTCGGTGGTCGGCACCGTCGAACGGCCCTGAGCCGGGACCCGCGAGGCGGGCCCACGGGCCGGAGGGCGGGAGCGTCGTCAGCCCGGGATGTTGTCGAACGGGGCGACCAGCAGCCGCAGCAGCGTGGCGAGTTCGGTCTGCTGGCCGGAGCTGAGCTGGGCGAGCAGTTCGCGCTCGTGCGCGAGCAGTCCGGCGAGCGCCTGGTCGGCGCGGTCGCGGCCGTCGTCGGTGAGCCGGACCAGTACGCCGCGCCGGTCGTCCGGGTCGGGCAGGCGCTTGACCAGGCCCTTGCCGGTGAGCCGGTCGATCCGGTTGGTCATGGTGCCGGAGGTGACCAGGGTCTGGGTGAGCAGCTGGCCGGGGGAGAGCTGGTAGGGGGAGCCG
>NZ_JBIVVI010001666.1:0-1480 GCF_044757675.1 Kitasatospora sp. NPDC091257 | reverse complement strand
GATGGGCCGGCCGATGGAGACCGGGGTGTCCGCCGAGATGTCCGAGGCCGTGGACCAGATGGTCGTCTCGGTCGGGCCGTACAGGTTGGTGACGGAGGCGGCGGTGCCCGCCAGGGTGCGGGCGAGCTCACCGGGGAGCGCCTCGCCGCCGACCAGGACCCGGACGGACCGCAGAACGTCGTCGTCCGCCAGGGCCCGCCACAGACTGGGCGTGGCCTGCATGACGGTGACGGCCTCGCGCCCGAGGAGGGCGCGCAGGGCGTCCGGGTCGCGGACCTCGTCGCGGTCGGCGAGGACCACGGCGGCGCCGGACACCAGCGGAAGGTGCAGTTCGAGTCCGGCGATGTCGAAGCCGATGGTGGTGACGGCCAGCAGCCGGTCGTGCTCGGTGACCCGCAGGCGGTGGTTCATCGCCGCCAGGAAGTTGTTCAGCGCGGAGTGCGGGAGGACGACGCCCTTGGGGCGACCGGTGGAGCCGGAGGTGAAGATGACGTAGGCCGGGTTCTCCGGGCGGTGGCCGGGGCGTTCCGGGTTCGAAACAGGCTGTACGCCAAGGGCGTTGGCGGTATCCGGCGCGTCCAGGTCGATCCGCCGGACGCCGGCGTCCGCCGTCAGGGCCTCGTCCGTCGTCGCGCTGTCGGTGACCAGGGCGGTGGGACGGCCGTCGGCCAGGGTCGTCGCCAGGCGCTCGACCGGGTAGTCCGGGTCGAGCGGCAGGTAGGCGGCGCCCGTCTTGGAGACGGCCAGCAGCGACACGACCAGCTCGGCCGACCGCGGCAGGCACACGGCGACCAGGTGCTCCGGGCCGACGCCGTCGGCCGCCAGCAGGTGCGCCAGGCGGTTGGCCCGCGCGTTCAGCTCCGCGTACGTCAGGCTCCCGCCCGCGGCGACCAGGGCGACGGCCTCCGGGGTGCGGGCGGCCTGCGCCTCGAAGAGCTCGGGCAGGGTCGCGGCCGGAACGTCGGAGGTGGTGTCGTTCCAAGCGGTCAGCAGCCGGTCGCGCTGCCGGTCGCCGAGGACGGGGACGCGGTCGAGCGGGATCCGGGAGTCCTGCTCCAGCTCTCCGGCCAGGTTCTCGACGGCGGTGTGCAGCAGACCGCACACCACGTCCGGGTCGATCGCGGGAACGGCCTGCACGGAGAGCCGGAAGCCGACGACGGTGTCGTCCACCGACACGGTGAGCGGGTAGTTGGTCCGCTCGTGCCCGTACAGCACCCGGATCCCGGCGAGGCCGGTGCCTTCGTTCGCGGCGCCGGGGCTGTGCCGGAAGTTGAGGAGCGAGGTGAACAGCGGGCTCTGCGCGGGGACTCCGGTGGCCTGCTGGGCGAGGGTCAGCGGGGCGTGCTCGTGCCGCAGCAGCTCGCCCAACTGGACCTGGACGGCGCGCAGTCCGGCGTCCAGCGGCCGGGTGGCGTCGATCCGGATCGGCAGGGTGTTGATGTACAGACCCGGGGTCCGGTGCGCGGTGCCAGATCGGAAG
>NZ_JBIVVI010001665.1:0-1482 GCF_044757675.1 Kitasatospora sp. NPDC091257 | reverse complement strand
GGTGGCGCGCCAGGAGCCGGGGGCGGAGGTGCAGTCGGAGTCGTGCAGCAGGAGGGTGGCACCGCCGGTGAGGCCGGGGCGGGCGGTCGCGTAGACGGACGCGCCGGTGGCCTCGGCCGTCCAGTCGCGGCCCCAGGCGGTCCACAGCACCGTGCGCAGGCCGAGGCGGCGGGCGGCCAGGGCCGGGCCCGCGGTCAGGACGCCGTACGGCGGGCGGTACCAGAGCGGACGGGCGCCGCAGAGTCCGGCCACCGCCTCGGTGGCGCGGCGCAGTTCGCGCAGGTCGCGGCCGGGGGCCGGGTACCACTGCCGCCGGTGGTGCCAGCCGTGGACGGCCACCTCGTGGCCGCGCAGCACCAGCTCCCGGCCGAGCGTGGGGGCCCGCTCCAGCATCGCGCCGAGCAGGAAGAAGGTGGCGCGCGCACCGAGTTCGTCCAGCGCGTCGAGGACGTACGGGGTGCTGCGCGGATCGGGGCCGTCGTCGAAGGTCAGGGCGACGTGGCCGGGCGCGGTGCCGTGGCCGGCGGTGCGGCGTGCCAGGGTGCGGCGCAGCGGCGGCAGCCGGACGGCGGCCGGGGCGAGGTGCAGGAACTCGGCCCCGGCGGCGACGGCGAGGGCCCCGGCGGCGAGCGCCCCCGGGCGCCGGGCGGCGCTCACCCGAAGCGGGAGGCCATCCGGCGGAACACGCCCGGGGCCACCCCGTGGATGCGGGCCGGGAAGCCGAGCCACTGCGGGACGTAGAGCCGGTCGCGCCCGGTGGTGATGGTCGCGACCACGACGTCCGCGACCCGCTCCGCCGGGACCGGGCGCGGGCGGTCGCGCTGGTACGGCGTGCCGCGCCGGTCGAAGAACGGGGTGTCCACGGCCCCCGGGAGCACCAGGCGCACCCCCACCCCGGTGCCGCGCAGCTCGTACCAGAGGCTCTCCGCGAACATCGTCAGCCCGCCCTTGGTGGCGGCGTACCCCGACTCGTCCCGCACGCCGACCTGGCCGGCCATCGAGCCGAGCAACACGATCCGGCCGCGGCGGCGTTCCAGCATGCCGGGCAGCAGCAGGCGGACCAGGCGTAGCGGGGCGGCGAGATTGACCTCGATCATCCGGTCCAGGGTGTCGGAGGGCGTCTGCGCGTACGGGCCGCGCCAGCCCAGGCCTGCGCTCGCGATCAGGGCGTCCACCCGGCCGGCCGCGGCCAGGGCGGCGTCCGCGAGGCGGGCCGGGCCGTCCGGCTTGCTCAGGTCCTCGGGCAGGGCGCGGCCGCCGGTGCGGTCGGCGAGTTCGTCGAGGCGGGCGCGGTCGGTGCCGGAGAGCAGGGTGTGCCAGCCGGCGTCGGCCAGGCGGGTGGCGGTGGCGAGGCCGATCCCGGAGGAGGCGCCGGTGATCAGCGCGACCGGGCGGTCGGCCGGGGCGGCCGGGGCGGTCCGGCCCTCCGGGGATCTCGGGGCCGAGGGCTCCTTGGGGTCCGAGGGGTCCGAGGGGTCCGAG
>NZ_JBIVVI010001664.1:0-1485 GCF_044757675.1 Kitasatospora sp. NPDC091257 | reverse complement strand
GGGCAAGGAATACGAGGGGCACGGCAGTCGCAGGAACGGGTGCAAGGGGCGCACCACCCGGAGCGATCCACGGGACCGGAGCGATCGACGGGACCGGAGCAGCCGATGGAACCGGAGCGTTCGATGGAACCGGAGCAGGAACCGAAGCAGCAGCCGAAGGGTGCCGCATGATCCGAACAATGGTGGTCGACGACGACGCGCTGGTTCGCCTCGGCCTGGTCGACCTCCTGGCCCAGGACCCGGCACTCACCGTGGTCGCCGAGGCCGCCGACGGGCTGCAAGCCGTCGAAATCGCCGGAAGCCGGCGGATCGACGTCGCGCTGATGGACATCCGGATGCCCCGGCTCGACGGGATCGCCGCCACTCGGCGGCTGCGCGAACTCCCGGACGGCCCGCGGGTCATCGCCCTCACCACCTTCGATCTGGACGAGTACGTGTACCAGGCACTCGCGGCCGGGGCGGACGGCTTCCTGCTCAAGGACACCCCGCCCGCGGAGATCGCCCGGGCCGTCCACGTCGTCGCGGGCGGTCAGGGGATGCTGCACCCGGCGGCCGCGCGGCGGCTGATCGACCGCTACCACCGGGTCGGGGCACCCCGGTCGGTGGCCGCCCGTCACCGGGTCGCCGGACTCACCCCGCGGGAGACCGACGTGCTGCGCGAACTCGCCGACGGCCTCTCCAATGCCGAGATCGCGGGCGTGCTCGGAATGCGCGAGAGCACCGTCAAGGCGCATGTCAGCCGGATCCTGACCGGGCTCGGTGTCGGCAACCGGGTCCAGGCGGCGCTGCTCGCACGCGACGCCGGGCTGGTGGGCGACGGTGGCTGAGGACGAACGGCGGGGAGCGACTGCGGCCGGGACCGCGCACCGGGGTTCCGGTCGGTCGCGCACGCTCGCACACATTCGTGCACGTCCGTGCCGGGCCTGCTCCCGCCGTACCCGGAGCTCTCCGCCCACCCCGGCGCCCTCCCGCCGTGCAGGGGTGCCGCCCTGTCGTGTCCGGGCGGGCAACCGAGGCACGTCGAGGCTCGGAGGGGCACACCGGGGCACGGCACCGGCCGGTGTTCACGCGGGTGTTCCCCGGACGTTCCCCCGGAGTCGGGGTGGGCGGGGCAGCGGGCTTCCCTGAGCCGCCGCGTGCTCCCGGTTCGTATCGCATGCTGAGCCGCTGTCACCCATCCGGCGTGGAATTGCCGTGCCTTGGCCGTTTGCGCTGCCGAACTCGGGCGGCGGGTCCATGGTGGAGATGGGCGCGATCCGGCGACCGCGTCCGCGCGCCGATCCAGGCCCGCGCGCCGAGCGCCCGCGCCGATCGTGGACGGGCGGCCTCCGAAGCGGGGCCCGGTACCGGCACGCTGGGAGCAGGGCCACCTCGCAGGAAACCGAACGGTTCTTCTAGGCTCACATCTCGGCTTCCCTGCGGCGGTCCGGCCATTGCGCCCGCTGCCGGGAGGCCACCGTCCACGGGGGCTCCGGGCGGACCGGG
>NZ_JBIVVI010001663.1:0-1487 GCF_044757675.1 Kitasatospora sp. NPDC091257 | reverse complement strand
CCCCGTGCGGATCGGCCGGGGGGCGCCCAAGGGGCCGTTCTCCGTGCGGATGCCGGTGCCGCCGACCCTGCGGCCGGTGGCGCGGACCGACGACACCGACGTCTACCGGCTCGACGTCCTGGCCGCCGACCTGGAGCTGATCCCCGGTGTCCGAACCAGCTGCCTGACCTACGGCGGAAGCTTCGTCGGCCCGACGATCCGGGCCCGGGAGGGCCGCCGGGTGCTGGTCACCTACCGCAACCGGCTGCCCGAGGCCGTCAACGTTCATCTGCACGGCGGCCACGTCCCGGCCGACAGCGACGGCCACCCGATGCAGCTGATCGACCCGGGCGGCGAGCGCCGCTACGAGTACCCGAACCGGCAGCCCGGGGCCACCCTCTGGTACCACGACCACAGCCATCACACGGAGGCCGAGCACGTCTACCGCGGCCTGCACGCCTTCTACCTGATCGAGGGCGAGGACGAGCGCCGGTACGACCTGCCGAGGGACGAGTACGACGTGCCGATCGCGATCCGGGACGCCGAGTTCGACGCCGCGGGCCGGTTGGTCCACGGCGATCCGGCGAAGCGGAACGTGATCCTGGTCAACGGCCGTTCCAAGCCGTACTTCCCGGTGGCCGCCCGCAAGTACCGCCTGCGCCTGCTGAACAGCTCGACCCTGCGGTTCCTGAAGCTGAACTTCGGCTCCCTGCCGGTCCTCCAGATCGGCTCGGACGGCGGTCTGCTGCCCGCGCCGGTCGACCGGACCGGGACGGACTTCCCGCTCGCCGCCGGTGAACGGGTGGACCTGGTGGTGGACTTCTCCGGACTGGCGGTCGGCAGCAGGGCGGCGCTCACCAACCAGGGCCAGTACACCGGCGACGACCGGGTCGAGCCGGTACTGCAGTTCGCGGTGGACCGCCGGGCGCGCGACCGCAGCGGTGTGCCGGCCACCCTGCGGCCGTTGCCGGAGCTGCCGCCGGCCACGGTCCACCGCGAGCTGACGCTCTCCTTCGACCTGAACGGCACGCCGACCGGCCTGGTCAACGGCCTGCCCTTCGACCCGGACCGGGTCGACCAGCGGGTCCGCCGCGGTGCCACCGAGATCTGGACGGTCACCAACGGCGACAGCGCCACCAAGTACGGTCCGATCCAGCACTCCTTCCACCTGCACCTGGCGCAGTTCCGGGTGCTCGACCGGGACGGCCGGCCGCCGCTGCCCGGCGACGCCGGCCTGAAGGACACCGTGCCGCTTCCGCCCGGTACGTCGGTCCGGGTCCAGGCGACCTTCACCGACTACCTCGGCCGCTACATGTACCACTGCCACATGCTGGAGCACTCCTCGGCGGGCATGATGGGCCAGATGGAGATCGTCGACTGATCCGCCCCGACGGCGGGCCGGGCCGGGCACACGGCCCGGCCCGCCGTCGGCGTTCGCACGGTGAGCCGGGGCCCGGCTCCGGCCCCCGCGGGCGGAGCCGGGCCCCCGCGCACAACACCACCCCCCG
>NZ_JBIVVI010001662.1:0-1488 GCF_044757675.1 Kitasatospora sp. NPDC091257 | reverse complement strand
GTAGGTGGTCTCCCCCGACAGCAGCCGGTAGGGCAGCGGGGTGTAGCCCAGGTGCAGGCGGCGGCGCGCGTACTGCTCGGCGTCCGCCGTGGAGCGGGCCGCCACGCTCCCCTCGGGGCGCAAGCGCAGCGCCAGGTTCTCCCGGTCCGCGCGGGCGGGTGCCACGAGGTTGCTGAGCAGCGCTGCGGCGTCGCGGGTGCCGGCCGGGTCGCTGGTGAACGTCCACGAGTGCAGCACGCACAGCCGAACCGCCTGGGTGCCGGCGGGGAGTTGGCCGGGGTCGAGCCTGCCCTTGAAGCCCTCCAGGGAGACAAGGTGCGCGGTGTAGGTGCCGACCTGGCGGGGAAAGCGGTTGGCGGCCAGCACGGCGTACTGGCCCTCGGTCAGGATCTCGCCGTCATCGAGTAGTTGCGGTCGGGTGGAGACGTCGCGGACGTGGGCGAGGTAGTGCAGTTCCTCCTCGCGCGGCACCAGGGTGGTGAACAGCTCGGCCGGGATGTCGATGCTCTGGCAGCGGCCGGCCTCGATGTCCGGGGTGATGCCGGTGTCGCTGAGGTCCGGCCCGAGGATCCCCGGTCCGGGGCGGCGCAGCTCGGCGACGGTGCGGGTGGTGGTCTGCCCCAGACCCTCCGGGTCGTCGGGCAGTTCGCCCGCGCGGACGACCATCAGGGCCAGCCACGGGGCCTGCTCGGGTACCGCGCGGGCGCGCAGCAGCCGCTCCCAGGGCAGGATCGAGCGGTTCAGGGTGATGTGCGGCAGGGTGCGGCTGAAGTCGCCGCTGGCTCCGTCGGCCGGGTAGTGGGCGTGCACGGACGAGGGATCGAGGACGAAGCGGACCGCGCGGATCTCGAACTGCTGCGTGGCGGTGGGGATGGCGGGCGTGTCGACGCGCACGCCGTCCTTGGTTAGGTGGTGATCCGCCGTGAGGGTGTAGACGCCGGCGGTGGCCAGCGGGCGGCGGTAGTCGTGGAAGGCGACGCGGAGGTCTTCGGTGCCGCTCAACGTCGGTTCACCTCTCGGCTGTGGTGGTCATGGGCGCGTGGGTGAACGTGGTCTGCGCGAGGTCCGCGTAGCGGGTCAGCGCGTCGTCGGTGCCCGGGGCCAGACCGAGGCCGGCCAGGGCGGCGTGCACCGAGGCGCGGCGGGCCGCGGTGGGCGGCGCGGCGATGCCGGTGGCCGGGTCGACGATGATGGCGATGCTGCCGTCGTCCGGGGTGGACGGCGGGCCTTGTGCCGTCGAGCCCAGCTGCGGGATCGGCGCGTCCGGCAGCCCGTCGACGTCCAGGGCCTCGGCGTCGACCCAGCCGACCGCCGGGGCCAGTTCGGGCTTCGGGATCTCGAAGGTCAGGCCGGCCAGGCAGCCGCTGAGCAGCCCGTCGCTGCCATCCAGCACATCGCTGGGCTTGCCCAGCGGCTTGCCCCACATCGCCTTGGGCATGTCCTGCCGGTAGACGGCGACACCCCATCCGGTGGGGGTGTAGTAGTCGG
>NZ_JBIVVI010001661.1:0-1489 GCF_044757675.1 Kitasatospora sp. NPDC091257 | reverse complement strand
CCCCACCCCGTCCGTCCGCAGCTTCGACGGCCTCCAGGTGGACACCGACAGCATGGAGGTCCGGGTGGACGGCCGCCTCGTCCCGCTCACGCCCACCGAACTGCGGCTGCTGCTGGAGTTCACCGCCGCGCCCGGGATCGTGCTGGAGCGCTCCACCCTGCTCGAACGCGTCTGGGACTACGAGTGGGGCGCCGACACCCGGGTCGTGGACGTCCACGTGCAGCGGCTGCGCGCCAAGATCGGCTCCGGCCGGATCGAAACCGTCCGCGGGTTCGGCTACAAGCTGCGGCGCCCGGCATGACCCTGCGCCGCCAGATCGCCACCGCCGTCGCCGCCATCGCCGTCCTGGTCGCGGTGGCCGTCGGCCTGCTGGTCCACCAGGCGATGATCCGTCAGCACGTGGACCAGGCCCGCTCCTCCGCACTCGCCGCCCTCGACTCGGCCCTGGCCGGCTACGGGCGCGACGGCGAGGTGGCCGGCCACGGCGCCGCCGTGAACGACCCGGCCCTGCCGGACCGGCTGCGCGCCCTCGCCGAGGGCGGCCGGCACGGCTCGCTGCTCGCCGCCGACGGCACCGGCGAGTCCATGTGGGCGGCCGGCCCGGTGCAGAACGGGGTGCTGTCCGTCCGGGTGGACTTCACCCAGGACCGGCAGGCCATCGCCGACCTGGACCGGATCATCCTGCTCACCGTCGTCGCCGCGGTCTTCACCACCGTGCTGGCCGGCGTGCTCGTCGCCGACCGGATCAGCCGCAGGCTGCGCACCGCGGCCACCGCCGCCCGCGGCATCGCGGCCGGCGGGACGGACACCCGGATCGGCGAACTCGTCGACGGCAAGGACGAGGTCGCCGACCTCGCCGCCGCCGTCGACCTGATGTCCCGCACCCTGCACCGGCGCCTGGAGGACGAGCAGCGCTTCACCGCGGACGTCGCCCACGAGCTGCGCACCCCGCTCACCGGGCTGGTCACCGCCGCCGAGCTGCTGCCGCCCGGACGCCCCACCCAGCTCGTGCAGAACCGGGTCCAGGCACTGCGCGGCCTGGTCGAGGACCTGCTGGAGGTCTCCCGCCTGGACGCCGACGCGGAGTCCCCCGACCTCTCCGCCGTCCCCCTGGAGCGCGCGGCGCGCCGCACCGTCTCCCTCACCGGCCTGGACGTCACCGTCGACATCACCGCCGACCGGCAGGTCCGCACCGACCTGCGCCGGCTGGACCGCATCCTCGGGAACCTGATCCTCAACGCCCACCGCCACGGCGCCGGCCCGGTCCACCTGCACGTCGACGGCCTGCGGATCACCGTCCGCGACCACGGCCCCGGCTACCCCGAGGACCTCCTCCGGCACGGCCCGCAGCGCTTCCGCACCAACGCCCCCGAACGCGGCCGCGGGCACGGCCTCGGCCTCACCATCGCCACCGGCCACGCCCGCGTCATCGGCGCCGCCCTGACCTTCACCAACCACCCCGACGGCGGCGCCGTCGCCACCCTCGCCC
>NZ_JBIVVI010001660.1:0-1492 GCF_044757675.1 Kitasatospora sp. NPDC091257 | reverse complement strand
CCCCGAGGCCTGGGAGGCGGTGGACGAGGAGGTCACCCGGGAGGCCGTCCACGTCCTCGGCACCGCCGACCCCGAGGCGTCCTTCGTGTACCTCGGCGCCGTCGACGAGACCGCCCACTTCCTGGGCTGCGGCGACGAGTACCGCGCGTCCATGCGCACCGCCGACGAGCGCCTCGGCCGCCTCCTCGACGCCGTCCGGGGCCGGGCGACCCACGCCGAGGAGCAGTGGACGGTCATCGTCGTCACCGACCACGGGCACGTGGACGCCGGCGGCCACGGTGGCCGTACCGCCGAGGAGCGGACGGCCTGGGTGGCCTGCGCCGGGCACGACATCCCGGCCGGCCCGCCCACCGGCGAGATCCGTCATCCGGACGTCGCCGCGCAGGTGTACGCCTCGCTGCTGCGTCCGATCGACCCGCACTGGACCCTCGACGGCCGCCCGTTCCCGGTCGCCCGTCCGGTACCGGCGGCGGTCTGAAACCGCGTCGCCCGAAGCGGTGGTGGTCCGAAGCGGCGGCGGCCGGTGACCCGGCTGCAGCAGGCCGGGCTGCGGCGGCTCCGGGCTTGAGCAAGGCTCGATCGGGGCTCGGGCCGTTCTCGACCCGGGCGTGCCAACCTGAGCGCCGGAGCGGCACGGACCCGGCGACCGGCGGTGCCGGGGCCTGTGGCTCAGGGATCCGTGGGGCCGGGATCCGCAGGTCCGGAATCCGCGGGCCTCAGGGTCCCTGCCGGAGGACATACGCCTGAAGGTGGAGAAGGTACCCCGTGGGTCGGAGACAAGTTCGCGACCTGGTGGTGACGATCCGACGGGTCCGGACGGGCCACGATGGTTGCACCGGACGGCGGAGCACGCCGACCGGGTCGGTGACGCGGACCTGAGCGGCCGCCGACAGCGAAGACGAGCGGCAGCGGCACGAGCGGCAACGGCCGCATCGGTCACGACACGGAGAGGGCAGTCGGGCATGAAGGGCATCGTGAGCAAGGTCGCGCTGGGAGTCGCGGGTACCGGCATGGCTGTCGCCGTGGCGGCTGTGGCAATCGGCCCGCGGGTGTCCGACTGGTACGACGAGCACCACCAGCAGCAGGGCGCGTACGAGACCGGCACCCAGGCCAAGGCGGACCGCCGGTCGATGCCGACCTGGCTGCCCGACGACGCCTCCGGGGTGAAGTACCTGATGTCCACCACGGGCGACGACCGCCTGCTGCGCGCCACCCTCCCGGAGGGCCGGCTGCCCGCCGGCTGCACCGCCGGGCTGCCGGGCAAGAGCGCGCACCCGGTGCCGCAGGCGCTCAAGGCCGGCTGGTTCCCCGAGAGCGTCGCGACCAAGGCCACCGGCACCTGCGGGCACTACAACGTGGCCCTGACCGGCAACCAGCTCTACGCCTGGCAGGACGGCGCCGCGGTGCAGGCGGCGCTGCGCGCCGAGCACGTCGCCAGGCGCTGAGTCCGGCGACCGGCCCCGGGGGCGCCCGCCGGCCGGGCGACGGCCCC
>NZ_JBIVVI010001659.1:0-1492 GCF_044757675.1 Kitasatospora sp. NPDC091257 | reverse complement strand
GGTCCGCCACCCCCACCCCGTCGTCCGTCACCGTGATCCGCAGGAGGCCGGCCCGGTAGAGGATGTCCACCCAGACCTGCTCCGCCTCCGAGTGCTTGGCCGCGTTGGCCAGCAGCTCGCAGATGCTGAAGTACACGGCGGCCTCCACCGGCGCCGGCGGACGGTCCGGCAGGCTCACGCACACCTCGGTCGGCAGCGCGCTGTCCAGCGCGAGGGCCCGGACGGCATCGCCGAGTCCGCGCTCGGCGAGCACCGGCGGGTGGATGCCGCGCACCAGGTCCCGCAGCTCCTGGAGGGCCCGGGCCGAGGACTGGCGAGCCTCGGCCAGGAGCTCCCGCGCGGCCCCCTGGTCGGTGTCCATCAGGTGCTCGATGGTGCCCAGCGTCATCCCGATCGCGACCAGTCGCGCCTGGGCGCCGTCGTGCAGGTCCCGCTCGATCCGTCGCAGCTCGGCCGCCTGGCTGCCCGCCGCGTCCGCCCGCGTCTCGGTCAACTCGACGACCCGCCTGGTCAGCTGGGCGCGCGTCGCCCGGCCGTCCTGGTCCAGCACCCGGCGGGCGGCCTCCGCGTACATCCGCACCGCGAACGGTGCCACGAGTATGCCGCCGACGACCATGGCGGCCCCGAGCGCGGTGCTCAGCAGCATGGACGCCATCCGGCCGCTCAGCGGGCCGAAGTCGTCCGCCGGCACCGGCGAGGAAAGGGCGTAGGCGACGCCCAACCCGAACAGAACCGCCAGCGGGCCGGCCAGAGCCACCACAAGGAGCGGGTTCACCAGCATCCAGAGCAACTCGCCCCGGGTGGTCCGGTCCCGCAGGCCCCAGTGGACGACCTGCACGTACTTCGCCACCGTCCGCGAGCGGTGGTACGTGTAACCCGTCCACCAGTGCCCGCGGCCGTCCAACTCCAGCTCCGGACGCGGCTCGTAGGTGGACGGCAGCCGTATGCCGAACCAGCGTTCCACCTGCCCGCGGGTACGGTCGGCGACGCTCCGGACGAGGTGGGCGGCGACCACGGAACCGACGAACGCAGCCACCAGCAGCGCGACGAGGATCCCCGGGGAGTAGTTCTGGAGGACCTGGGCCGCGATCACCCCCGAGAGGACGGCCGCCGCCACCGGCAGCACGAACCCCGGCACCGCGGACAGCAACACCACGAGCAGTCGTGTCAGGCCCTCGCCGCCCGCCGTGAAGGCGGCCCGGGCCTGCGCACGTACGGACGTGCCGCTCGCACGACTCACTGTTGTCACGGGAAGCTCCTGATGCCGGTACCGATCGTCCTCCATCAGTCTTCACGAACCGTCCATCACCCACACTGGCCATGGCACCCCAATCCCGAGGTAGACCTAGGACCACCTGCGAGTGGAGGAAGTGACACCGACCGATGAGACAGTCCGGAAATGCGAAGAACCCCCATCCGGATCCCGGATGGGGGTTCTTCTGAATAATTGTTCGGCGGCGTCCTACTCTCCCACAGGGTCCCCCCTGCAGTA
>NZ_JBIVVI010001658.1:0-1493 GCF_044757675.1 Kitasatospora sp. NPDC091257 | reverse complement strand
GGGCGCGGCGGGCGCGGGCCGGTCGGCGGCGGGGTTGACGGAGGGGCTGGCGGAGCCGTCGGCGAGGTCATCGGCAGGGGCACCGGCGGGGGCGTCGGCGGGGGCGTCGGCGGGGCAGGAGGGGCCGGCCGGGCTCGCGGGAGCTCCGGCCGGCAGCGGGGCGTTTCCGGTGGACGGTGGGGCGGCGGGTCTTGATGCGGTAGACCTGGAGGGGTGAGCGAACGAGTGACGGGGCCGGCGGAGCCCACCGTCGAGGCCTTGCGGCAGCGGCTGGTGGACTTCGCGGCGGCCCGGCGGTGGGAGCCCTTCCACACCCCGAAGAACCTGGCGGCGGCGCTGAGCGTGGAGGCGGGGGAGCTGCTGGAGATCTTCCAGTGGCTGACGCCCGAGCAGGCCGGCGCGGTGATGTCCGACCCGGACCGCGCGCACCGGGTGCACGACGAGGTCGCGGACGTGCTGGCGTACCTGCTGCAGTTCTGCACCGCGGTCGGGGTGGATCCGCTGGAGGCCCTGGCGGCCAAGATCGAGCGGAACGAACTCCGCTTCCCGGCGCCGGAGGGCGCGGTCGACAGCGGTGAACACGCGGTCGCCGACGGTGTAAACGCGGTCGGCGCCGGTGAAAATGTGCTCGGCGTCAACTCGGACGTGGGCGACCAACCCTTGTGAGGGAAGGAATTCATCCACAGCCCCCGACTTTTCCACAGCTTCTGACACCGTGGATGCGCGTCCGCGCTCTTCCTCGCACGCTTTCGCCGTGACCAGCCGTCGCCCCTCGGACCGCCCCTCCCGGCGGCCCGGGTCGACGGCGACAGCGAGCGAGGGGAGCGGTGGCCATGGAGGCGCTGCGACTGATCAAGACGGCCCGGCACGCCCTGGCCGAGGCCAGGCACGTACCGGACGTGCTGGCCGAGGCGCGGCAGGCCGCGCTGCTCACCGAGGCGGTGGGCGCCAGGCTGGCGGAGTCGGAGGACGAGGAGCTGACCGGGCTGGGGCAGCAACTGTCCGAGGCCGGGGCGCACGCGGCGGTCTGCCTGGACCGCTCCGTCGTCCGGGCCGCCCTGGTGAGCGGAGGCCGGGCGGCGCGGCTCACCGACCTGGGGGACTTGGCGCCGGCCCTGGGGGCGCTGGACGGATTGCTCCGGGACGTCGGCGAGACGCTGGTGGTGCTCGCCTGCGGGGCGGACACCGAGAGCCTCTACTGGACGTGCATCGACGGTGTGGACGCGGTGTCGGAGTGCAAGGACCTCACCGTACGGCTGCGTGAGGCGGCGGTCCGGGCCGGGGAGGCGCAGCCCGCGGCGCTCGGTGGGGCCGAGCGGGAGCGGGAGCAGGTCGGCGGCGGGGCGCCGTTACTGGTGGTCCGGCTCGGCCCGCCGGGCGACACCGGTCCGTCGGGCGGTGGAGGTGGAGGTGGCGGTGCCGCGAGCCGCAGTGGCTCGCCCTCCGGCGGCGGGGCCCCCCCCGGGGGGGGGGGGGCCCCGGGGGGGCCCCGC
>NZ_JBIVVI010001657.1:0-1495 GCF_044757675.1 Kitasatospora sp. NPDC091257 | reverse complement strand
CGCTGGCCGAGGTCACCGAGGACGATCTCGCGCGGATCGTGGAGCAGGTCCCGGGCGGTGCGGCGAACGTCGCGGACGTCTATCCGCTGGCGCCGCTGCAGGAGGGCATCTTCTTCCACCACCTGCTGGACGCCGACGAGGGGCGTGACATCTACGTCTTCCCGACGGTGCTGGCCTTCGACTCGCGGGAGCGGGTCGACGGATTCGTGTCCGCGCTGCAGTCCGTGGTGGACCGGCACGACATCCTGCGGACGGCCGTGCTCTGGGAGGGGCTCTCCCAGCCGCTCCAGGTCGTCCTGCGGCAGGCTCCGCTGGCCGTCTCCGAGATCGCCCTTCCGGCCGGTGCCGACGCCGGTGTCGGTGACGATGTCGTGGCGCAGCTGCTGGCGGCCTGCCCGTCCGCGATGGACGTCCGCCGGGCACCCCTGATCGATCTGACGATTGCTCAGGACGCCGTCGGTGGGCGGTGGTTGATGGCCCTGCGCAGCCACCACCTGATCCGCGACCACACCGCGCTGGAGATCCTGCTGGACGAGGTGCGCGCGCACCTGGAGCAGGACGTCCAGCGGCTGCCGGAGCCGGCGCCGTACCGCGACTTCGTCGCGCACGCGCGCCTGGCCGTCAGCGCCGAGCAGCACCGCGTGTACTTCGAGCGGGCGCTCGGTGACGTCGAGGAGCCGACCGCACCCTACGGCGTGCTCGACACCCACGGCGACGGCGCCGACACGGGCGAGGTGATCGTCGAGCTGTCGGCCGAACTGGCGGAGCGCGTCCGCGAACAGGCTCGTCGGCACGGCGTGAGCGCCGCCGCGTTCTTCCACCTGGCCTGGGCCCGTGTCGCGGCCGCGACGACCGGCCAGACGCATCCGGTGTTCGGCACCGTGCTGCTCGGTCGGATGGACGCTGGGGACACGGCGAGCCGGACCCCGGGTCTGTACATCAACACCCTGCCGATCCGCATCGACGCCACCCAGCGGCTGAGCACCGGACTGCGGTCGGCACAGGTGCAGTTGGGCGAGCTGCTGACCCATGAGCACGCCCCGCTGACCCTGGCACGGCAGGCGACCGCCCTGCCGGCGCAGAGCCCGCTGTTCACCTCTCTCCTCAACTACCGTCGCACCGCCGCCACCGGCGGGGTCGGCGGCGGAACGGCGCGGACGATCGCCGGGATCCAGCTGCTCCACGCTCAGGAGCGGACGAACTACCCGTTGACGGTGTCGGTGGACGACACCGGTGTCGGGTTCCGGTTCACGGTGCAGGCGTGCGCTCCGATGGACTCGGACGTGGTCTGCGGTCTGCTGTGCACGGCGGTGGAGAACCTGGTCGGCGGGCTGGAGGGGGATTCCACTTCTTCGCTGGATCTGGTTCCCGTTCTTGACGACGGGCAGCGGGAGTTGGTGCTGCGCGGGTGGAACGACACGGCGCGTGAGGTGCCGGGGGGGACGTTGCCGGGCCTGTTCGAGGCGCAGGTGGCGCGGACGCCGGACGCCACGGC
>NZ_JBIVVI010001656.1:0-1495 GCF_044757675.1 Kitasatospora sp. NPDC091257 | reverse complement strand
CCCCCGGTGATCTTGCCGAAGGGGGTGTAGTTCGGCGGCAGCTTGGTGTCCTTGTAGACCAGGAAGAACTGGCTGCCGTTGGTGCCCGGGCCGGAGTTGGCCATCGCCACGGTGCCGGCCGGGTAGGTCGCGCCGGTCAGGTTCTCGTCCGCGAACTTGTAGCCGGGGCCGCCGGTGCCGCCCGGGACGGTCGCGCTGGCGGTCGGGTCGCCGCACTGGAGCACGAAGATGCCGTCGGTGGTGAGCCGGTGGCACTTGGTGTGGTCGAAGTACTGCTCGCCGGCCAGGAAGGCGAAGGAGTTCACGGTGTGCGGGGCCTTCGCGGCCTCCAGCGCGATCGTCACCTTGCCGCAGTTGCTGTCCAGCGTCATGGCGTACGAGCCGCTCGGGTCGATCGTCATGGGCGGCTCGGCCTGCCACTGCTTGCCGTTGGGCGCGCCCGGCGCCGGAGCGGCGCAGCCCTCGACCGGCTTGCGGGTCGGGGTGGTCGGCTCGTCGGTGCTGGTCGGCGCCGCCTGGGCGCTGTTCGCCGAGGCCTTCTTGTCGCCCTTGTCGTCCGAGCTGAACGCGCCGGTGGCGATCAGGGTGCCACCGCCGGCCAGCACCACGACGGCGAGCGAGGCGCCCAGGATCGTGTTGCGCCGCCTGCGTGCGGCCGCGGCCGCGACCCGGCGCTCCAACTGGCGCTCGTACTTGTCTCGGGCGAGCTGCCGCCGCCGTTGTTCGCTGCTGACCACCGGCCGTGTCTCCTACGGATGTGCGGGAAAAGTGGATGGATTCCGGAGCGGATCATCGCATCCCTCGGCGGCCAAGTGTAGGGACCGGGCCTGTAAGAACCCGGTGAACCTGCCGGGCCGCGGCGCTCCGTCACCGCTATCTGGTTCGCAACCGGACCCGCGGCGCCGGTAGGCTGCACCTACATCACCACTGGCAGCGATCACCACTGGTAGCAGCCGCAGCCGACCGCCGCACACCCGAAGGACGCGCGTGTTCATCGCCGGATTCCCCGCTGGAGCCTGGGGCACCAACTGCTACCTGGTCGCTCCGGCGGCGGGCGAGGAGTGCGTCATCGTCGATCCCGGCCACCAGGCGGCCCGCGGCGTCGAGGACATGGTCCGCGAGCACCGGCTGAAGCCCGTCGCCGTGCTGCTCACCCACGGCCACATCGACCACGTGGCCTCGGTGGTCCCGGTCTGCGGCGCCCGCGGCGTCCCGGCCTGGATCCACCCCGAGGACCGGTACATGATGTCCGACCCGGAGAAGGCGCTCGGCCGCTCCCTGGGCACCCAGCTGATGGGCGAGCTCACCGTCGGCGAGCCCGACGACATGCGCGAGCTCACCGACGGCAGCGTGCTGGAGCTGGCCGGCCTGAAGCTCACCGTGGACCACGCCCCGGGCCATACCGACCCTCGGCAGAGCTGTAAAGCCTTCAGCATGCACGCTGTGTTCGCACAAGATCGCTGCGAGCGGGTAAGCGTTCGGCAACAATCGGCCC
>NZ_JBIVVI010001655.1:0-1496 GCF_044757675.1 Kitasatospora sp. NPDC091257 | reverse complement strand
GGACGGGCCCGGTCCGGGCCCGCTCAGCCGAGCGCCTCCAGCCGGTCCGCCGCGGCCACCGCACCGCCCCCGGCGAGCAGTCGGCTCCCGACCTGAACCGCCCGCTCCCGGTGGGCCGTGGAGTCCAGGACGGCCCGCAGCGCGTCCGCCAGCCGCACCGAGGTGACGCGCGCGAACGGCACCCGCAGCCCCGCGCCCGCCGCCGCCACCTGGCCGGCCACGATCGGCTGGTCGTGCCGGATCGGTGCGGTGACCAGCGGCAGTCCGTGCGCCAGGGCCTCGCCCACGGTGTTCATCCCGCCGTGGCAGAGCACCGCGTCCAGCTCGCCGCGCGCCATCAGCTCCAGCACCGGCGCCCGCCCCACCGCGACGGCCCGGGAGGGGAGTTCGGGCAGCAGCTCGCTCGGCGCGGCGAACACCGGCTGCACCTCGTCACCGCACAGCTCCAGCGCCCGGACGGACCGGGCGAGGAAGTCCGCGCCCAGCTCGCCGGCCAGGGTCCCCATGGTGACCAGCACCCGGCGCCGGCCGGGCTGCAGCCGCTCCCACGGGAAGTCCGGATCGTGCGGCCGCGCCGGGATCACCGGCCCGACGAGCGCGTGCTTCGGCGGCGGGGTCGAGCCGGTCAGGGCCGGACCGGTGGTCGCCAGGACCAGGGCGGGGGAGAAACGCGGGTCCAGGTACTCCTCCGCGGGCAGCCCGGCGCGTTCCCACAGCCCCCGCAGCAGCCCGGTCATCCAGGCCTCGACCTGCGGCAACGCCCGGTAGGGGCGCCCCAGTTCCATCGCCCCGGGCGCGAAGGACGCCCACGGCAGACCGTGCCGGTGCGCGACCAGCGCGCCCGCCGGAGTGTGCTGGTCGACCAGCAGCACATCCGGCCGCCACTCCCGTACGACGGCGTCCAGCGGCTTCAGCGTGAACCTGGTGTACGGGACGATGAAGCCCTCCCAGAGCGAGCGCAACGCGGCCAGCCCGTGTCCGCCCTGGGCCCGGAACGCCCGGGTGCCGGTGCCGAGCACCCGGGCCTGCGGGCCGAGCAGCGGGCGCAGCACCGATTCGGTGCCGGTCCAGGCGACGTGGTGGCCGCGTGCGGTCAACTCGGCGGCGATGCCGGCGGCCGGGTTGACGTGGCCGGTCAACGGCGGCATCACCAGGAGGAACCGGGTCATCGTGCGCCCTCCTCGGGGAGCAGTCGCTGGACGTCGGCGACGGTCAGGGCCTCCAGGGCGGCCAGGTCGAGCCCTGCGCGCAGCGCGGCCAGGTCGGCCTGCGGGCCGAAGCGCCCGCGCAGCCGATCGGCCAGTTCGGCGAGTTCGTCCTCGTCGAGCAGCAGGTCGCCGTCCAGCCGGGCGTCCGGGGTGACGTGACGCGCCCAGCCGGGCGGCGCACCGGCCACCTCGACCAGCAGGGCCGCCACGTGCGGGTCCTGCACCTGCTCGGCGATCCGTGCGGCGACCACGGCGTGCGAGCCGGACTGCTCCGAGATGAACGCCACC
>NZ_JBIVVI010001654.1:0-1499 GCF_044757675.1 Kitasatospora sp. NPDC091257 | reverse complement strand
GCCGGCCCGGCGCGCTCGGCGTTCCGGGGGCCCGGGACGGCCTGCTGCGCCGCTGAGCCGCCCTGTTCCGCCTGCTGGGTCCCGGCCTTCGCCTGCTCCGCCTCCGCCTCCGCCTCCTCGGCCTCCGCCACCGAGAGCGGGTCCGGCTCGATGTCGCGGGCGGTGAACTCCACCGGCAGCTCCGTCAGATGACGGGAGATCCAGGCCGAACTCCAGGTCAGCTCCTCCTCGGGCACCGCGAGCCGGACGTCCGGCAGCAGGGTGAGCAGGATGTCGATCCCGGCCTCGGCGACGTGCCGCCCGATGTCCTGGCCGGGGCACTCGTGCGGACCGGCGCCGAAGGACAGATGGGAGCGGTTGCCGTACAGCGGGGCCGCCAGGTCGGGCCGGACCACCGGGTCCACGTTGCCCGCCGCGAGCCCGAGCAGCAGCAGGTCCCCGGCACCGATCTGCTGACCGCCCAGCTCGGTGTCGGCGGTCGCCCAGCGGCCGGCCACCAGGGACATCGGCGGGGAGTCCCAGAGCACCTGGTCGAGCGCCTCGCCCAGGGTCATCTGGCCGCCGGAGAGGTGGGCGCGGAACCGCGGGTCGGTGAGCACCATCTTCAACGAGTCGGCGATCAGGTTGACGGTGGTCTCGTTCGCGGCCAGCAGCACCACCCGCAGGTGCTCCATCACCTCGTCCTCGGTCAGCCCGGCCGGGTGCGCCAGCAGACGGCTGGTCAGGTCGTCACCGGGGCTTTCGCGCTTGATGGCGATGGTCCGGCGCAGACCGGCGACCACGTACTCGTTGCTGGCGATCGCCGTCTCGGTGCCCTTCATCAGGTCCCGGGCGGCGGTCACCAGCTGCGGCCCGTACTCGTCCGGCATGCCGAGCAGCTTGGTCATCACCAGCATCGGCAGGTGCTCGGCGAACTGGGAGATCAGTTCGGCCCGGCCGGTCGGCCCGACCACCTGGACCAGGTCGGTGGTGAAGCGGCGGACGTGACGGCGGATGCCGCGCCGGTCGAAGCCGTTCAGGCCGTCCAGCAGCGCGCCGCGCAGCCGGCGGTGCTCGTCGCCGTCCGCGAACACGCAGATCGGCTGCCAGGCGACCACCGGCAGCAGCGGCGAGTCCGGCGGGACCTCGTTGTTGCGGAAGGCGCTCCACAGGCGCGAGTCCCGGGAGAACAGCGAGGGCGTGCGCATCGCGGCGATGTTGGCGCCGTGGCCGAGCACCAGCCAGGCCCGGTGGTCGCCGTGCAGCAGCACCGGGGCCACCTCGCCGTACTCGGCGCGCAGCTTCTCGTACAGGCCCGCCGGATCGCTCTCGGCCTCCGGCCCGTACAGGCGGCGCAGGCCGCCGGGGCCGGTCGGGGAGATGCCGCCGCCCGCGTGGGCCGGGCAGCCGGGCGGCGGGGCGGCGGGCGACGCGGGGCCGGCGGGGATGGCGGGTTCGGGGAACGGGGTGGTCACGGGGGTCTCCGGTCGCGGGTGGGTTCGGTGACGGGCGGTCGGTGG
>NZ_JBIVVI010001653.1:0-1499 GCF_044757675.1 Kitasatospora sp. NPDC091257 | reverse complement strand
GGCCCCGTCCGACCCTGCGCATGCGGCAGGTCGGGTCGGCTCAGGGAGCGGGTCGATCAGACGTTGAAGCGGAACTCCACCACGTCGCCGTCCTGCATGACGTACTCCTTGCCCTCGATGCGGGCCTTGCCCTTGGAGCGGGCCTCGGCGATGGAGCCGGTCTCGACCAGGTCGGCGAAGGAGATCACCTCGGCCTTGATGAAGCCCTTCTGGAAGTCGGTGTGGATGACTCCGGCGGCCTCGGGGGCGGTGGCGCCCTTCTTGATGGTCCAGGCGCGGGTTTCCTTGGGGCCGGCCGTCAGGTAGGTCTGCAGGCCGAGGGTGGCGAAGCCGACCCGGGCGAGGGTGGCGAGGCCGGGCTCCTCCTGGCCCATGGACTGGAGGAGCTCCAGGGCCTCGGCGTCGTCCAGCTCGATCAGCTCGGACTCGATCTTGGCGTTCAGGAAGATCGCCTCGGCCGGGGCGACCAGCTCGCGCTGGGCGTCCTTGAAGTCCTCGTCGGCCAGCTCGTCCTCGTCCACGTTGAAGACGTAGAGGAAGGGCTTGGCGGTCAGCAGGTGGAGCTCACGGATCGGGGCGGTGTCGAAGCCGGCCTCGAAGAGGGTCTTGCCGGTCTCCAGGATCGCCTGCGCGGCCTCGGCGGCGGCCAGCACGGGGGCGGTGTCCTTCTTGAGGCGCGCCTCCTTCTGGAGCCGCGGCAGGACCTTCTCGACGGTCTGGAGGTCGGCCAGGATCAGCTCGGTGTGGATGGTCTCGATGTCGTCCTTGGGCGACACCTTGCCGTCCACGTGCACCACGTCCGGGTCGGTGAAGGCGCGCACGACCTGGCAGATCGCGTCGGACTCGCGGATGTTGGCGAGGAACTTGTTGCCCAGGCCCTCGCCCTCGCTGGCGCCGCGCACGATGCCGGCGATGTCGACGAAGTCGACGGTGGCCGGGAGGATGCGCTGGGAGCCGAAGATCTCGGCGAGCTTGGCCAGCCGCTCGTCCGGGACGCCCACCACGCCGACGTTCGGCTCGATGGTGGCGAACGGGTAGTTGGCCGCCAGCACGTCGTTCTTGGTCAGGGCGTTGAACAGGGTCGACTTGCCGACGTTCGGCAGGCCGACGATTCCGATCGTGAGCGACATGAAGCGCAGTCCCGTGGGCTTGGAGGAGTTGGGTCGGCACCGTACGGGCCGACCCCCAAGTCTACGGGCAGCCCCCGCCCCGCCTCACAGCTCGTCGCCCCACCGGACGCGGACGGGCCGTTCGAAGGTGAGATCGGTCATGCCGTCCCCTGCGAGGAGACCCGTGCGCGGATCCGGTGACCGTGGTGCGCCGAGCCGACGGGGCAGGTCAGCCGACCTGAGTGACGATCACATCACTGCTCCGCCCGGAGACACGGGCCGGGACCTGAACGGTCCATTACACAGTGTGGCGATGATCGGACCGTACGTTGGACGGGTGGAGCAGAGCATCCGTACCCAGCCGCCAGGGCCCAGACGCCGTCCCCCGAC
>NZ_JBIVVI010001652.1:0-1500 GCF_044757675.1 Kitasatospora sp. NPDC091257 | reverse complement strand
CCACCAGCTGCGGCTGTGCGGACTCAACCTGCCGTGGGACGCGGTGCGGCTGGCGCTCGGCGAGCGTCCGGAGTGCGCGGGGGCGGAGCCGGACGGCCCGGCCGGAGAGCACCGCGCCGAGCAGCGCCACCCCGGCCATCGACAGCAGGATCACCGCGAAGGCGCCGGGCGAGCCGGCCTCCCCACCGCCCCCGTGGGCGGCGGCGAGCGAGCCGCCGCCCAGCGCCGCGAACATCACCCCGGCCAGACCGGTCAGCAGCACATTGCCCAGCGCGTCGCTCATCTGGAGCGCGGCCGAGTTGGCCCCGGCGTCCTCCGGGGTGGAGAGCTTCATCATCAGCACGCTGACGCTCGCGATCGCCATCCCCATCCCGACGCCGCCGACGCCCCAGGCCACCGACGCGGCCCAGGCCGGCACCGCCGGGAACAGCACCAGCGCGGCGCCCGAGATCGCCACCGCGGTCAGCACGAAGCCGCCCCGGATCATCACCGTGCGGTAGCGCTCCGCCCCGGGCCGGCCCTGGAGCCAGGAGCCGAGCGCCCAGGTGAGACCGCCGCTGGTCAGGGTCAGGCCGGCCAGCGTCGGCGAGAGCTCACGCTGGGTGGTCATCATCAGCGGGATGAAGGCCTCGGCCGCGAAGAACGCCCCCGCGGCCAGCCCGCGCAGCAGGATCACGGCCGGCAGTCCCCGGCCGGCCCGCAGGGTCCGCGCCGGCAGCAGGCCGAGGACCGCCGGCACCAGCAGCGCCGCCCCGGCGATCCCGGGGGCCAGCCCGATCAGGTCGCGCCGCTGGCCCGCGTACTGCAGCAGGCCGGCGCCGACCGCCGCCATCGCGGCCAGCAGGGTGCGACGGCGGTCGAAGGCCGCGCCCCTGGCCACCGGGTGCTCGCGCTCGGTGCGGGCCAGTGCCGGGCCCATCACGGCCAGCGGCAGCAGGATCAGCACCGGCACGGCCAGGAACACCCAGCGCCACCCCAGGTGCTGGGTGACGGCCCCGGAGACCAGCGGACCGATGATCGAGGGCAGCACCCAAGCCGAGGAGAAGGCCGCGAACACCGCGGGCCGCAGCCGCTCCGGGTAGGCCCGGCCGACCACCACGTACAGGGCGACGATCACCAGCCCGCCGCCGAGGCCCTGGATGGCCCTCCCGGCCACGAACACCCACATCCCGGGTGCCGTCCCGGCCACCACCAGCCCCACGCCGAACACGGCGATGCCGCTGAACAGCGGCCGCAGCGGGCCGCTCCGGTCGCACCACTGGCCGGAGACGACCAGGGCGAACAGGGTGGTGGTGAAGTAGCCGGAGAAGGCGAACGCGTACAGCCCGAGCCCGTTCAGCTCGCGGGCCGCGGTCGGCATCGCGGTGTTGACGGCCGTCGCCTCGAAGGCGATCACCAGGACCACCGAGACGATCCCCAGCGTCAGCGCACGGTAGCGGCCGCCGAGGACCCCACCACCGGGGTCGTCGTCGAGGGGTATCGGTACGGGGTCGACCGAGG
>NZ_JBIVVI010001651.1:0-1500 GCF_044757675.1 Kitasatospora sp. NPDC091257 | reverse complement strand
CCCCCGGCCTGCCACCGAGGGATCCACCCCCGCCCGTTTCGGGCCGCCGATCGGAAGGAGAAGCCCTTGCAGGTCATCCGTGAGGGGATGCTGGCACACACCGTGCTGGTCCAGCGCCTGCTGGCGATCGACGAGGTCGGGCGCCTGTTCCCGCCTCACCGCAACACCGCGGCGGCGCTGGCCCGGGTGCCGGACAAGACCGTGGGGCGCTGGCTGTGGCAGGCCCGTGACGTCCCCGACGACCCGTCCCCCTGCACTCGCGCGGGGTGGTTCCTGAACGCTCCCGCCTGGGACGAGCCGGCCTGGGCCCGCATGGAGGCCCTGGTGACGGCTGACCACGGCCTGCGCTCCCGCCGGCAGCGGGGACCGCGCCCCACAGCGGACCTGAACGCACCGCTGTTCCGGGCCCGCCGCAGCCCCAGCGACGAACGAGGAGACCCCGGCCACAGTGCCGGGCCCGGAGTGGACCTGCTCGTGCCCGAAGCGGACGTGGTGCTGACCGAAGCACTCCACCGCACCGCCTCCGACCTCCGGCATATCGCCGCCGCCGGCGGAGTGATGTGCATGACCGGCGATGCGGGAGCCGGCAAGACCGTCGCCCTCCTACGCCCTCTCCCTCCTGCCCGCAGGACCCGCCGTACGCCGGATCCCGGTACCCGTGGGAGCGACAGTCGCCCACCTGCGCCACGCTGTCGCCGAGACGCTCGCCCTCACCGTGCGCTACGCCAATCGGCGAAGCGACACCGACCACAAGATCGCGGCGGCCCCTGCAGACACCGCACCTGCTGGTCCTCGACGACGCGCAGCGCCTGCCGCCGCCATGCCTGGAGTACCTGTGCCGCCTGGTCCAGGACCCCGATGCCCCAACCGCCCTGGTCCTGGCCGGAACAGCCGGCACCGAGGCCGTACGACGCGTTCCGCCCCCTGTGGGCACGGATACCGCCACGCGAACTCGCGCGAACCGACGACCGGGGAGCCCAAGGGAACTTCCGCACCTACGCCCAGCTCACCGCGCACATCATCGACACGGTCCTGACCGACCCGCTCGCCTGCTCCGGCAGCGCCCTGCTCGCCAGGGCCTGGTACCGCCTCAAGGGAGCATGAGCAGGTCCGCCCGGAACCCCGTCCACCGACGGTTGGAGCAGCCTCTGGTGACACCTCCTGCGCACGCCGCCGGGGACATCCCCGCACACCGGGCGCCTGGGCGCCGCTCGTCCAGTCATCCAAGCGAGTGACTGAATCACTTCTTGATGGAAAAATTCCATAGAAGATTGATAAGATACCTTGCATGACGCTCAGCACGCTGGAAACCCTGCGACTCACCGTAGCCGCACTGCGACAGCGCACCGCAGAAAGCCAACGGGAACTGGCAACCGCGCTCGGGCTGACCCAGGACAAGGTGTCCCGCCGTCAGTCCGGGGCGCAGCCGTGGTCGCTGGACGAGGTCGACGCCCTGGCCCGGCACTGGGGGATGGGCCCGCTGGACCTGCTCGCCGGCCC
>NZ_JBIVVI010001650.1:0-1501 GCF_044757675.1 Kitasatospora sp. NPDC091257 | reverse complement strand
CCGTCACAGGGCGGCCCGGGTCCGCTGCCGGTCAGCCCGTCCCCGTCGCGGAGCAGCCCGGACCCGTCGCCGCGAAGACCCCGGAGGAGACCCGATGAACCTGCGGAACCGCACCAGGATGATCATCCTGCTGGTCGCCGTCGTGCTGCTCGGCGCGGTCGGCACCGGGGCCGTCCTCAACGCCGCCGACCGCACCGCCCGCCGGGACCAGGCCCAGCCCGGCGGGCCGTCCGTCACGCCCGGCCCGGTGTCACTACAGGTGCAGTCCGGCGGACGACAGCTGTTGTTCCGCAACATGGCCTGGGGCCCGCACCGGGACGAGATCACCTCCGTCGCCGCCGACCGTCCCGACGGCCCGCGCACCGCCTCCGGCGTCCAGTGCCTGCGCTTCCACGCGGCCGCCGGCACCGGCATCTGCCTCCAGGCCCAGCACGGCGCGCTGGAGGACACCTACCGCGCCGTCGTCCTGGACGACCACCTGCGCGAGCTCCGCTCGTTCCCGGCGGCCGGCATCCCCACCCGCTCCCGGGTCTCCCCGTCCGGGCACCTCGCCGCCTGGACGGTCTTCGTCAGCGGCGACTCGTACGCGGGCAGCGACTTCTCCACCCGCACCTCGATCGTGGACGTCCGGGACTGGAACCTGCGGGAGAACCTGGAGGACTTCTCGGTCGTCCTGGACGGCCACCCGTACCAGGCGCACGACATCAACATCTGGGGCGTCACCTTCGCCGACGACACCACCTTCTACGCCACCCTCGCCAGCGCCGGGCGGACCCACCTCGTCCGCGGCGACCTCGGCGCCCGCACCCTCACCACCCTGCACGACAACGTCGAGTGCCCCTCGCTCTCCCCGGACGGCACCCGCGTCGCCTACAAGAAGCGCGTTCCCGGCCTGCCCGCCGACGCCCCGTGGCGGCTGTACGTGCTCGACCTCGCCACCATGACCGAGACCGCCACCGCCGAGCAGCGCAACATCGACGACCAGGCGCTCTGGTCCGGCGAGGGCACCCTGGTCTACGCCCTGCCCGGCGACTACGGCGCCGACCTGTGGACCGTCCCGGCGGACGGTTCGGGCAGTGCGCAGCCGGTCACCAGGGCTGCGGTCGCCCCCGCCTACCTGGGCTGAGGAACTCTCGGCTACGGTCCCACGTCGAGCAGAGTGTGACGTCCTGATCAGGCGTCCTGAACGAACGGGGGAGCGAGACGACCGTGGACGGCATTCCACCCGAGCGCACGGTGACCGACTCCTGGCCCGCCCTGCACGGCCGCCCGGTCCTGCGGCGCACCGTCGCCGTCGGGCTGGTGCTCTGTGTGTCCGTCGCCGCCGCCCTCGTGGTGCGCGGAGTCAACGCGCTCACCGCCGGCGGCACCGGCCGCGAGACCGACCGCGACCGCGCCGAACGCCTGGCCGGCCCGGCGGCTGCCGCTCCGCCGACGGCGGCGGCACCGCCCACGGCGGCCGCGGCGGCGCCGAAGCCACCGACGCCGATCCAGACGAGCA
>NZ_JBIVVI010001649.1:0-1501 GCF_044757675.1 Kitasatospora sp. NPDC091257 | reverse complement strand
GACGCCCGGAAGTACGCGGCCGCCCAGGTCGCCGTGGCCACCGCCCAGGAACGTTCGGCGTACAAGATGACCCTGGGTTTGCGGGCGACGGCTATCGCGAGCGCGGTGCAGGCGAGGGCGGCGAGGGCGGCGAAGCCGCTGACGGAGGGGAGGAGGCCGTAGGTCTGGACGAGGGCGCCGAGGGCGATGATGGGGGCGGAACTGCCGAGGTAGACGATGACCCAGAGGGTGCTCAGTTCGGAGCCGCGGCGTTCCGGGTTCATCGCACCGACGGCGGCGGTGAACAGGGAGCGGAAGGCCACACCCTGGGAGATTCCGCCGAGGACGCTGCCGATGAAGAGCAGCGCCGGGGTGCCGGTGTACTGGGCGGCGACGACCAGGCCGAGGCCGGCGGCCAGGCCGGCCATGCCGAGGGCGGTCACCACGCGGTCCGAGGTCGGCGGGACAAGCAGCTGGGTGGCGGCCGAGGACCCGAGCAGGAGGGCCGCCACGATCGCGCCGACCAGCTTGGAGTCGGTGTGCAGCAGCTGGGCGGCGAAGGCCGGGGCCAGGCTGAGGTAGACGCCGAACACCGCGTAGGAGATGAAGCCGGCCGTGGCGGCGAGCAGGAACTCGCGGCGCCCGGTGCGGGGCAGCCGCAGGCGCTGCGGGCGCAGGTGGGCCGGGGTGGTGATGCGGGGCGGGGAGGCCGGCGGGCGGCTGCGGCCGGGCATCCGGGGGTGGAGGAGGGCCAGCGGTACGCAGAGCGCCAGCAGGGCGACGGCGTGCAGCAGGAACGGGGTGAGCAGCGGGTCGGAGCCGCCGGCCAGCAGGGCGCCGACCACCGGGCCGAGCGCGACGCCGCCCGCCGAGCAGGCCAGGGTGATCTTGGCGGCCAGGGTCGGCTTGTCGGGCAGCAGGTCGCCGAGGGCGGCCCCGGCGGCGCCGGTGGACAGGCCGACGGCGATGCCCTGGACGGCTCGGCCGGCGGCGAGCTGCCAGAAGCTGCCGGAGGTGGCGAACACGACGTCGCCGACGGCGGCCAGCGCGACGGCGGGCAGGATCAGGGCGCGTCGGCCGAGGTGGTCGGACCAGTGGCCGACCACGGCCAGCACCGGGACCAGCGCCAGTACGTAGATCGCGAACAGGACGGTGGTGTCGAGCGCGGTGAGGTGCAGCCGCTGCTGGAGGAGCGAGTAGATCGGCGTCGCGAGGTTGGCGCCGATCAGCATCAGCAGCAGGGCGGCGGCCACCAGGCCGACGCGGACGCCGCGCAGCGCGTTCCAGCGGCTGATCGCGGCGAGCTGGAGCTGGGCGCGTGGCGCGAGCTCCAGGGGAAGCAGGGCCTCCGACAGTCGGCGTCCGTTGAGCTGCGCGGTGCGCAGGCCGGAGCCGGCGGGGGAGAGGTCCGCCATGGCAGGGGTCTCCTGTGGCCGGGCACCACCGGGGTCGGCGGGGTTGTGCCGGCGCGCCCGTCCGGAGGCGCTGTGGTGGTGGCCGCGGGTACGGGCTCCCTGGTGGG
>NZ_JBIVVI010001648.1:0-1509 GCF_044757675.1 Kitasatospora sp. NPDC091257 | reverse complement strand
TCGCCTTCCGGCACAGTCCGTCGCTGCGGCTCGCCGCCCAGGTGCTGCCCGCGGCCGAACGGCCGCGCTGACCGTCCCCGGAGGACGCGGACCTGATGATCGCCGACCCGCCGCAGCTGCGGGCCGGCCAGTGGGTGGAGTTCACCCTCGCCTTCCGGCACAGTCCGTCGCTGCGGCTCGCCGCCCAGGTGCTGCCCGCGGCCGAACGGCCGCGCTGACCGTCCCCGAAGGCCCCTGGGGCCCGAAGCCCGACGGCTTCGAGCCCCAGGGGCCGGGGAGACGCTCCAGGCGGGGCGCTCCGAGTGACGCCCGGGGCAGGGCGCTCGGCTCAGGCGGGACGCTCCCCGAGCGTCTCCTCCACCGTCCGGCGCGGGGTCGCCGCACCGGGCGGGCCGTAGCCGGCCCGCAGCACCAGCTGGACGTGCCCCGGACCGGCGGCCGGGTCGCGCAGCGCCCAGCGAATGTCCGGCCACTCGATCGCCTGGTGCCAAATGGTGAGCCGGACGCCGTGCACCGTGGCCAGCAGCCAGACCCGCTCCAGCGCCTGCCCGGTGCGCAGCCAGTCCAGCGGGCCGTCGCCGGGAGTGGTGAGGGTGCACAGCTGGGGCAGCGCCTCGAACCGCCGGGAGGGCTGCGCGGGCGCCTCCGGCGGGCGGCCGGCGAACTCGCGCATCGGCACCCGGGCGTCGTGGTCCTGCGGGCCGAGCGCGGCCTGCGGGATGCCGTCCTCGGCGGTGCCGTCGTCGGACCGCAGCCAGGCGCGGGACTCGGCGACGCGGGCCGGGTCGTCGGCGATGCGGCGCTCGGCCTCGGCGGTCAGCGCCTGCACCCGCCGCACGCCGTCCTCCTCCAGTGCGGCGAGCGCGACGCCCTCCTCGCGGGCGGCGGCCATCAGCTCGCCGATCACCGCCTCGGGGACGTCGCGCTGGGTGAAGGGCTCGCGGCTGGAGTGCCGGGCGGCGATCGCGGGGTAGAGGTCACGGCCGAAGGGCGTCTCCTCGACGGCCGGCCGGGAGAGGTCGAGCACGGCGAGCAGGCCGGGATCGGCGGCCTCCGGCAGCAGCCGGACCTGCGGTTCCCGGTCCAGCCGGCCGGCCGCCACCCGCAGGTTGAACACGGCCGCGCCGACCGCGATGTGCACCGCGGCGCCGACCGGGTCGGCCAGGGGTACGGAACGCCCGGCGTCGGCGTGCACGGCGAGCCCGCGCCCGTCCGGGGTCGGCGCGAAGCGCCAGGGCTGGCTGTTGTGCAGCGAGGGCGCCGCGCCGCCGGCCGCGGCGAGCAGGCGCAGGTCGGCCGCGCTGAGCATCTGGGTGAGAGCCGGGTCGAGCGTCATGGCGATCCACTCCTTCAACCGCGAGGCTTCGGCTTCAACCGCGGGGTTCGACTGCACGGGGCCCGCGGGTCCCGCTGCTTACGAGCGTGCGCGCCCCGACCGGTCCGGGAACAGGGCCCTTGGACCCGTCCTCGCGGCCGCCGGGCCGGGGGCGCCCCCGCGGGCGGGGCGGG
>NZ_JBIVVI010001647.1:0-1510 GCF_044757675.1 Kitasatospora sp. NPDC091257 | reverse complement strand
CAGGCCTGGGCGACGGTGCACGTGGCAGGCGTCGAGCAGTGGCTGCGGGACACCCTCGGCGCAGCCGGATCCTCACTCGGCTGACCCCGGACGAAACGTCGCATCGGCAGGAGGCGCACCATCAGAATCCTGATCGCCGGCGGCGGCTGCGCCGGAACGGCCGCCGCACTCCACCTCCAGCGCGCCCTGCGGGAACGGCTGCGGCGCGGAGAGGTGGAGATCACCGTCGTCGAGCCCCAGGCCTACTTCACCTACCACCCGCTGCTGGCCGAGGTGGCGGCCGGCTCGATCGACCCGAGACACGTGGTGGTCCCCCTGCGCCGGGTCCTGCCGGACTGCCGGGTGGTCACCGCCCGGATCACCCGGATCGAACACGCCGCCCGACGCGCCCTGGCCGACGCCGCCGGCCCCGGCGAGACCCCCGCACCGGTCGAACTGCCCTACGACGTCCTGGTGGTGGCCCCGGGCTCGGTCTCCCGCACGGCACCGGTGCCCGGCCTCGCGGAACACGGCCTCGGCTTCTCCACCGTCGGCGAGGCGGTGGGCCTGCGCAACCACGTCCTGGAGCAGCTCGACCTCGCCTCCGCCACCCGCGACCCGGCGCTGCGCCAGTCGGCGCTCACCTTCGTCTTCGTCGGCGCCGGCTACGCGGGCGTCGGCGCGCTCGCCGAACTGGAGGACATGACCCGCACCGCCGTGCGCGGCTACCACAACGTCCGCGCCGAGGACCTGCACTGGGTCCTGGTCGAGGCGACCGGCCGGATCCTCGCCGAGGAGTCGCCCGAACTGGCCGTGCACACCCTCGGCGAGCTGCGCGAGCGCGGCGTGGACATCCGGCTGCACACCACCCTGGAGTCCGTCGCCGACCGGGTCGTGGTGCTCTCCGACGGCAGCCGCTTCGGCGCCCGCACCCTGGTCTGGACGGCGGGCGTCCGGCCGGCCCCGCTGCTGCGCGAGACCGACCTGCCGCTGGACACTCTCGGCCGGGTGCGATGTCTGGCGACCCTGCAGGCCGTCGGCCCGGACGGACGTGCCCTGCCCGGCGTCTGGGCGGCCGGCGACTGCGCCGCCGTACCGGACCCGAACGCGGACGGAGCCCCCTGCGCCCCCAACGCCCAGCACGCCTTCGCCCAGGCCGAGCTGCTCGCCCGCAACGTCGTGGTGGCCCTGGACGGCGGGCCGCACGCCCCGGGCCTGGCCGACTACCGGCCCGGCCCCGCCGCCTGCTCGACCTCGCTCGGGCTGCGCCGGGCCGTCGCCCACACCAGGCGCGGCGGCCGGCTCACCGGCCGCCGCGCCTGGTGGCTGCACCGGGCCCGGCACCTGCGGCGGCTGCCGAGCGCCGAGCGCCGGGTGCGGGTGCTGATGGACTGGGTGCTCGGCGGGATGTTCTCCCGGGAGGTGGTCTCGCTGGGCGCGTGAGAACCACCACCGTCCGCCGCCGCCTGCTCGCGACCGCCGTCCTGCTGCCGGTCCTGGTCCTGGCCGCCTGCGGTTCGGACCCGAAGAT
>NZ_JBIVVI010001646.1:0-1510 GCF_044757675.1 Kitasatospora sp. NPDC091257 | reverse complement strand
CTGCCCGGGAGCTGTGGGACTTGGTGTCCGGTGGGGTGGAGGCGGTGGGGGAGTTCCCGTCGGACCGTGGGTGGGACGTGGGTCGTCTCTACGATCCGGCCGGTGGTCCCGGGACGTCGTACACGCGGTCGGGTGGTTTTCTCGCGGACGCGGCGGGGTTCGATGCCGCGTTCTTCGGGATCTCGCCGCGTGAGGCGTTGGCGATGGATCCGCAGCAGCGGGTGCTGCTGGAGACGGTGTGGGAGACGTTCGAGGACGCGGGGATCGATCCGGCGTCGTTGCGGGGCAGCCGGACGGGCGTCTTCACCGGCATCTGGGCATCCGGCTACGCGGGCGGAGTGGACCAGATCGCGCGCGACGCGGACGGCTATGTGGCCACCGGCACGGCGACGAGTGTGACCTCCGGGCGGGTGTCGTACCTGCTGGGGCTGGAGGGTCCGGCGGTGTCGGTGGACACGGCGTGCTCGTCGTCGCTGGTGGCGATCCACCTGGCGGCGCAGGCGCTGCGTTCGGGGGAGTGCTCGCTGGCCCTGGCCGGCGGTGTGACGGTGATGGCGACGCCCGCCGCCTTCATCGACTTCTCCCGCCAGCGGGGGCTCGCCGCCGATGGGCGGGTGAAGGCGTTCGCCGAGGCCGCTGATGGTACGGCGTGGGGTGAGGGCGCGGGTGTCGTGCTCATGGAGCGGCTGTCGGACGCCCGCCGTAACGGCCATCAGGTGCTGGCGGTGGTGCGGGGTTCGGCGGTCAATCAGGACGGGGCGTCCAACGGCCTGACCGCGCCCAACGGCCCGTCGCAGGAACGCGTCATCCGCCAGGCGCTGGCGAACGCCGGCTTGGAGGCGTCCGAGGTGGACGCGGTGGAGGCGCACGGTACGGGGACGACGCTCGGTGACCCCATCGAGGCGCAGGCGCTGTTGGCGGCGTACGGCCGGGACCGGGTGGAGCCGTTGTGGCTGGGGTCGGTGAAGTCGAACATCGGCCACACGCAAGCCGCCGCCGGTGTGGCGGGTGTGATCAAGATGGTGATGGCGATGCGGCACGGTGAACTGCCGCCGACGCTGCACGTCGACGCGCCGACCTCGCACGTCGACTGGTCGGCGGGCCGTGTCTCCCTGCTGACCGAGGCCCGGCCGTGGCCGGAGACGGGGCGTCCCCGCCGTGCCGGCGTGTCGGCGTTCGGCATCAGTGGCACCAACGCGCACGTGATCCTTGAGGCACCGGCCCCGGAGCCGGCCGAGAAGACGTCGCCCGAGTCCGCTGCCCACGATCCCGCTTCCACGTCCGCCCCCGCGGCCGTCGTGCCGGTGCCGTGGCTGCTGTCGGCCAAGTCCGAGCAGGCGCTCCGGGCCCAGGCCCGCAGGCTGCAGGCGTATGCGGCCAAGGCCCCCGACGCGGACGGAATCGGCGCCGCGCTCGCCGCGCGGACCCGGTTCGCCCACCGGGCCATGGTGACCGGACCGGAGGCACTGGCGGCCCTGGTGCGCGGGGAGGCGCATCCCGGACTGGTGAC
>NZ_JBIVVI010001645.1:0-1515 GCF_044757675.1 Kitasatospora sp. NPDC091257 | reverse complement strand
CTGGGCGGGTCCCGACCCCGCCCCGGCCCCCGGTCCTACTTGCGGACCTTGGCCGCTTCCTTCACCGCCGCGTCCTGCAGTCCCCCGAGCACCTGCTTGGGATCCCCGGTGACGGCCTGCCCGATCCCCGCCTTGATCCCGTTGCTGACCTCGCCCCAGGCCGGGTCGCCGAACGGGTAGAAGCTCGCGTTGGCCAGCCCGACCGCGAACTGCTTGAGGTCCTCGTGCTTGGGGTCCGACGACATCTGGGCGAAGGCGTCCTGGGTGACCGGCAGGAGGTTGTACTGCTCGTCGAACTTCAGCTGGTTGTCCTTGCCGTAGACGAAGGACAGGAACTTCTTGATCTCGTTCTTGTGCCCGTTCGCCTTGAGCGCCATCATCCAGTCGGCGACCCCGAGGCTCCCGGTCCGCCCGACGCCGTCCTTCTTGGGGATCGGCGCCGTCCCGAAGTCGATCTTCCCGGCGGTCGCCATCCGCAGCAGCGTCGGGTGCCCGTTCAGCATCGCGACCTTCCCGGCGGCGAAGTCCTGGAACACCGGGGTGCGGTTCATCCCGCCCGGGTCCGGGTACGTCAGCCCGGTGCTCACCAGGTTGCTCTTCAGCCAGCCGAAGGTCGCCTGGTTCTGGGCGCTGTCGATGGTGTAGTTGCCGACGTCGTCGGAGATGCTGCCGCCGCCGCTCAGCGTCCACAGCATCGATTCGGCCGGCGCCTCCTCCGGCCCCAGCGGCAGCCCGTACGGGGTCACCCCCGGCACCTTGGCCTTGATCTTCTCCGCGTCCTGCCGCAGTTCGTTCCAGGTGGCGGGCGGCTGGGTGATCCCGGCCTGCCGGAACATCGCCTTGTTGTAGAAGAGCACCCGCGACGAGGAGACGAACGGGATCCCGTACTGCGTCCCGAGCACCTGCCCGGCGTGGGCGAAGGTGTCCAGGAACCTGGCCTGGGTGTCCACCGAGAGCACGTCGGAGGCCGGGTAGAGCCGGTCCGCCGCGACCTGGTCGGCGAAGCCGCCGGTCTGGAGCAGGTCCGGCGACTTGCCGGCCGCGATCATGTCCTCGACCTTCTTGCCGATCTCGGTCCAGCTGTCCACCTCGACGCTGACCTTGATCCCGGGGTTCGCGGCCTCGAAGTCCCTGGCGACGGTGTCCCAGTAGTGCTGGGAGCTCGTCTCGGGGCTCTCCCCGTAGTCGGCCGCGACCAGCCTGAGGGTGACCGGTCCGTCGTCCTGCCCGCCGCAGGCACTGACCGCGGTGAGGACCAGTGCTCCGGCCAGCGCACCGCCGAGCACACGGGTGGGAACGTGGACGCGCCTGTTCAACGCGGGTACCGCCTTCGGGGGGATGAACGTGGATGTACGTCGACCGGATCGGGGGAAATCCGGCGGGGGGAGGCGCAACACTGCCAAACCCGCCGACCACCGGTCCACACCACCGACCGGGGTCGCCCCGGTAGTTATCGAAGTGCGCGGAGTCATTGCACAATGCGCAACAAAACCCCCGCCCCCACCCCCCACATCC
>NZ_JBIVVI010001644.1:0-1517 GCF_044757675.1 Kitasatospora sp. NPDC091257 | reverse complement strand
CCGCACACCCGTCGGGGTGTGCGGAGTCCGGGGGCGCACCGTCCCTGGGCGCTCCCGGAGTCAGGGGTGGGCGTCAGAGCGGACGGGCCGCCAGTTCGCGGGCGGCGCGGGCGCAGTCGCGCGCGATCCGGTCCTCGTCGACGGTGGTCAGGCGCCCCTTCTCGACCACCGCGTTGCCGTTGACGAACAGCACCGACAGCGGCGGGAGCGCCCCGAAGGTGAGCGCGGCGACCGGGTCGGCGATGGACGAGTGCATGATCCCGTCGATCTTCCACAGCGCCAGGTCGGCGAGCTTGCCGGCCTCGATCGAGCCGATCTCGTCCTGCCGGCCGAGCACCCGGGCGCCGCCCATGGTGCCCAGGCGCAGTGCCTGCCGTCCGGTCAGTGCGGTGGGGGAGCCGTGCAGGCGGTTGATCAGCAGCGCGTTGCGCAGCTCCGTGCCCAGCTCGCCGGATTCGTTGGAGGCGGTGCCGTCGACGCCGAGCCCGACCGGGACGCCGGCCCGGAGCATGTCGGGCACCCGGGCGATGCCGGCCGCCAGGCGGGCGTTGGAGGACGGGCAGTGGGCGACGCCGGTGCCGGTCTCGGCGAACTTGGCGATGTCGGAGTCGTTCATGTGCACGCAGTGCGCCATCCAGACGTCCTCGCCGAGCCAGCCGACCGACTCGAAGTAGTCGGTCGGTCCCATGCCGAACAGCTCCTTGCAGAACTGTTCCTCCTCGGCCGTCTCCGAGCCGTGGGTGTGCAGCCGGACGCCCTTGCGGCGGGCGAGTTCGGCGGACCGGCGGAGCAGGTCGGTGGAGACGGAGAAGGGGGAGCAGGGCGCGATGGCGATGTGCAGCATCGAGCCGAAGGAGGAGTCGTGGTACCGGTCCACGGCGGCCTCGGAGGCGGTCAGGATGTCGTCCAGCTCCTCGACCGCGTGGTCCGGCGGCAGTCCGCCGTCCTTCCGGGAGCGGTCCATCGAGCCGCGCAGCGCGGTGAAGCGCAGGCCGAGTTCCCGGACGGCCTCGATGGAGGCGCCGAGGACGTCGCCGCCACCTTTCGGGAAGACGTAGTGGTGGTCGGAGGCCGTGGTGCAGCCGGACTTGAGCAGTGCGGCGGCGGAGCCCTGGGCGGCGGCGTGCACGAGCTTGTCGTCGATCCGGGCCCAGGTCGGGTAGAGGGCGACCAGCCAGTCGAACAGGATGTGGTCCTGGGCCAGGCCGCGGGTGATCCACTGGTAGAAGTGGTGGTGGGTGTTGACCAGGCCGGGGGTGATCAGGTGGCCCTCGCCGTTGATCCGGCGCACCACGTTGTCCAGCCACGCGGGGGCGGGGCCGTCGCCCACCGTCTCGATGGTGTTGCCGAGGACGACCACGTGGCCGCGGGCGTACTCGGTGTCGTTCGCGTCCACGGTGGCGATCGCGGCGTTCTCGATCACGATCCGCTGGTCGGCGGGCGGGGGCTGGACTGCCATGGTGTGACTCCTTGGGGGAGGGCCGGGAAGGGCCGGGGGAGGGCGCGCACCAGATCGG
>NZ_JBIVVI010001643.1:0-1521 GCF_044757675.1 Kitasatospora sp. NPDC091257 | reverse complement strand
CGACCCGCGGACCGGCCCCGAGCTGCAGCTGCTGCTGGTCGTCGACAACGCCGAGCACGTCATCGACACGGTGGCCGGGGTGAAGCCGACCTTGCGCAGGCCGATCATCAGGTGCTGGCCGGTGGGCCGGATGTTGGGGGAGCCGATCGCGTACAGCGTGCCGTAGGCGACGGACCAGCCGATCAGCACGGTGAGCATCAGCGACAGCGGGGTGGTGTAGCCGCCGAGCAGCTCGGTGACCCCGCTGAAGACCACCACCACCCACAGGGCGACCCGCCAGCGGGGTCTGCTCGACATGCCGACGGCGGTCATGTAGGCGATCACCGGGGCGAGGTAGCCGTGCACCGGGTCGGTGAGGGTGCCGTTGCTGTCCAGGGGCAGCCTGGTCAGCGCGTCCCGGGTGTGCTCGGAGGCGCCCTCGGCCACCCACCAGTCGATGCCGAGCGAGACGCCGTACGCCAGCACCGAGGCGAGCACGCCGTCGGCGACCCGCAGGCCGTCGCGTTTGATCAGCCGTTCGACGGCGAAGGCCAGCGGCACGGCGAGCACCGCGACGCTGGAGAGCAGGCCGGTGATGGTGGAGAACACCGCGGAGAAGTGCGGCGCGTTGGAGGCGATGTCCTGCTCGATGCCGCTGGTGGTCCCGGTGGCGATGCCGGCCAGCACGAAGACGGCGACTATCCCGAGGACGCCGGCCAGGAAGCGGATCAGGTCGGACGGGCGGTGCGCGCGGGCGGCGAGCAGCGGCTCGTCGACGTCCAGGTGCGGGGCCTCGTCCAGCGGGTCGTGGTCCGGCGGCTCGTGGTCCTCGGGCGGGACGGCAGGGGCCGTCGGGAGCGCCGGCTCCGGGGCCGAGGTGGTCTCGGCCGCGGGAGGGCCGGGCTGTCCGGGGGCCTTCGCGGGTGCGGGGGTCTTGATCGTTCGGTCCTTGATCAGGGAGACTTCCGGCGTCGGGCCCGGTTCGGGCCGGCCTTCGCTCTCGTTCCCGGGCGTCGACGGCACGGCGGAGGCGGACTCGTCGGAGTCCTTGTCCACGCCCACGTCAGCCGTCCCGGTCATCTGGTCTTGTCCTCGTATCACCACTCACCGCCCCGGAAGATGGTGGCATGCCCCGGCGTCCCGTGCGGGACAGGGGGCGGATCGGGCGCGGCGGATCGTACGCACCGGGCCACGGACGCGCCCCTGTAAGGAAGAATGCCGCAGGTGACGGACGCAACACACGACGGTCTTCCGGACGCCCTGCCGCCGTTCGCCGAACTGGTGCTCGACCTGACCGAGCGGATTCCACCCGGCAGGGTGATGACCTACGGCGACGTCGCCGAATACCTCGGCCAGGGCGGCCCCCGGCAGGTCGGCCGGGTGATGGCACTGTACGGCGGCTCGGTGCCCTGGTGGCGGGTGATCCGCGCGGACGGCCGCCTGCTGCCCGGGCACGAGCAGCGCGCCCTCGCCCACTACGGCGACGAGGGCACCCCGCTGCGCGAACTCGCCGACCCGCCCCGGGTCGACCTGAAGCGGGCC
>NZ_JBIVVI010001642.1:0-1523 GCF_044757675.1 Kitasatospora sp. NPDC091257 | reverse complement strand
CCGGTTGTCCCGCACCACTCGCGGCCCCCGGCACACCTCCTCCCGTACGGCTCCCGCGCGGCACTGACCTCGTCCTCCCGGCGAGGCGCCGCCGGTCGCGCCGTGCGCGTGGCGGCCGGCCGGGCGCCTCCGGTCCGCCGTGTCCCCTTGCGGCGGCCGGGCATCCACCGTGGAGGTCCCGCCATGTCCGACTGGCGTGTGCGCGCCGTGCGCGCGAGCAAGCGTCCGTTCTCCCGTTCCGTCGTCCGGCCCACGGACACCCAGCCCGCGCCCGAGCACTCGATGGACCCCCGGCCCGACCAGCCCGTCGAGCCGGTGACGCTGGAACGCTCCGTGGTGGACGCGGCCGTCTACCGGGACGGCCGCCGGACGGAGGCGCCCACCGACCTCGCCGACATCTACCGCACGCTGCCCGACCGGCCCGGCACGATGGCCTGGATCGGCCTCTTCCGCCCCGCCGAGGCGCAACTGCTGGAGGCCGCCGACCGGTTCGGCCTGCACGAGCTGGCCGTCGAGGACGCCATCGTCGCCCATCAGCGGCCGAAGCTGGAGCGCTACGGCGACACCCTGTTCGTTGTGCTGCGCGCCGCCCGCTACCTGGACGAGGCGGAGGAGGTCGACTTCGGCGAGATCCACCTCTTCGTCGGTCCCGACTTCGTGCTCACCGTCCGGCACTCCCAGGCCCCGGACCTGTCGGCGGTGCGGCGCCGGCTGGAGGCCGACCCGGAGCTGCTGGCGCTCGGCCCGGAAGCGGTGCTGTACGCGGTGCTGGACGCCGTGGTCGACGGCTACGCGCCGGTGATCGCCGGCCTCCAGCACGACATCGACGAGATCGAGACCGAGGTGTTCGGCGGCGACCCGCAGGTCTCCCGCCGCATCTACGAGCTCTCCCGCGAGGTGATCGAGTTCCAGCGGGCCACCCGCCCGCTGCTGGAGATCATGAAGAGCCTGGAGGCGGGCTTCGGCAAGTACGGCACCGACGACGAGCTCCAGCGCTACCTGCGCGACGTCGCCGACCACGCCACCTACGCCGCCGAGCGGGTGGACGGCTTCCGGCAGATGCTCCAGAACATCCTGACCGTCAACGCGACACTGGTCTCGCAGCGGCAGAACGAGGAGATGAAGCAGCTCGCCGAGGCGGGGCACGCGCAGAACGACGAGATCAAGAAGATCTCCTCCTGGGCGGCCATCCTCTTCGCGCCGACACTGATCGGCACGGTGTACGGGATGAACTTCGAGACGATGCCGGAGCTCAAGTGGGTCTTCGGCTACCCGTTCGCGATCGGGCTGATGGCGCTGGTGTGCACCGGGTTGTACCTGGTGTTCAAGAAGCGGGACTGGCTGTAGGCCGGAGCCCCGGGCCCCGCTGACCCGGGCCCCGCGCCCCCGGGGCCCGGGGCCGCTTCTGTGCGTGGACCCCGCACTCCGCTTTCCTCACCGGACGGTGACAACTCGGCCTCGTTCCAAGGACGTTCGGTGCCGACGCGGGATCGGAGGGGGACCCTTCCCCGGGAGCGGGGAGG
>NZ_JBIVVI010001641.1:0-1526 GCF_044757675.1 Kitasatospora sp. NPDC091257 | reverse complement strand
GTCCACCTGCGGCAGCAGGGGCTCTATCCGCTCCCACACCACGTCCGTCAACTCGCCTCGACCTGCCACAAGATCAATTATCAGACAGGCCTTAGCTGTTGCTCTATCGATCTTGGTGATCGTGAGTTCGAGTCTGCCGACTCGGTCGGGTGATCTTCTGGTCGGCAGGGCATGAAAGTGGGGCCTCCCGCACAGCTCGTGGGTGTCGAATCCAGCCGAGCAACAGGAGGCCCCTGGTGCCGCAGTCTTACGTCTCCGTGACGTTGTCGTCCAACTCCGCACCCCTGTCGTGTGATTGCCTCGCTCACCGGTTCGGGAACGCCGGGGACCGCCCGCACAGGCGTCCGAGGAGAGCGCGTCGACGTCGATGTCCTGCCGCGCGACTCGTTCAACCCAGAGCCCCGCCCCGTCTGGCTGGACGCCCTGCTGGTGAAGTACCAGCCCCACGGCTGGAACCTGACCGAGGGCGCTCACCCCACCGGCACCCTTGACCGGAGCTGAGCAGCTGAAGAACTGCACCAGTGCGTCACGACTGTCTCGCTCCCGTCTTCTGGCCCGAGCGAGACGTCGTGCTTCCTCCGGGCGCCGCCGGCAGTCCCAGCCCAGCCCCAGGCCGAGGCAAGGTGCGCTCCAGGGCACCGACAGCGGCACTGATGCGGGCGGGCGAACGGACCCTGCCCGGAACGGCCACCCCATCGACTGCCAACCGCGTGATCTGGGCAGCTGGGGGTTGACTCGCCGCCCCGACGCTCTACGGTCCCAATCGGCGCCTCGCTCGGCTGTACGAACCAGGCGCGGCACGGGCACGCGTGAGTGGCACCCCGGCCCCAACCTCCCGCCATGCCCCAGGGCGTGACGTGGCCGGCCGGGATTCACCCGGCATCTCCCCTACCCGCCGCCGGGATTCCGGGTCGCAGATGCCGGACGGCGCCCACCCCCGCCGCCCCACACCTCCCCGCCTGTCCGAGAGCCGTCCCGGCTGGCAACCCCGCCATCACCTGACCCTCCAAGGAGGACCATGTTTGCCCGTCCCACCACAGCCTCCGCTGCCATGACCCCGAACACCGAGGACAAGGGCCCGCAGCGCCACTACGAGGTGTCGTGGACCACCGGAGCCATTCACGCGCACGACCCTCTCGACGCCGCCCGCGAGGCCGCCGACGTGATGCGCGGGCAAGACCCCCGTGAGATCGACGAGTTCGAGGTGTTCGACGTCGACAGCCGTGCCGGCTTCGTCGTGGACCTCATCACCGATGCCGTCCGCCCCGTCGCCCCCTTTCGCCCCGGCACTCACCGCGCCTTCGGCCCGCGGGCCCTGGACCTGATCGTCGCCAACCCCGAGCTCAGCGCGGGAGCTATCACCGTCCTCTACACCTTCGCCGTCCTGTGGGACACCACGGGGCTGCCCGTCACGACCAGCACCATCGCCCACCACGCCCGTCTGCTGTCGCGTACCGTTGACCGCCACCTCACCCAGTGGACGGCGCTGCGCCGTACCGCCGACGGCTGGACCCCCGTCCCCTGAC
>NZ_JBIVVI010001640.1:0-1527 GCF_044757675.1 Kitasatospora sp. NPDC091257 | reverse complement strand
GGCTACTTCAACGTCGACTGGGCCTACCACTACTACCGCGGTCGCCGTTCCGGCAGGTCGGCCGGGGTGGCGGGGCCCGGTCGGGCCGGGTGGACGGGCGGCCCGCGGGGCGCCGCCGGGCGGGCGTACGGGGCGGTGGGGAAGGGCGCGTTCCGGCGGTTCTCGACCGGGGCTCCGCGCCGCGGTGAGCGCGGCGCGAGCGGGCGGCGATCCGGGCACGCGGCCACCCGACGGCCGGTCAGGAGGCGCCGGGCGCGCGGCCGGGAGGCGCCGGTCGGCCGGCCGGGAGGTCCCGGGTGCGCGGTCGGGAGGTCCCGGTCGGGTCCCGGGAACTCGGGCCCAGCGGCCCCGGGCGGGCGGGCCGAAGGGCCCTGGGGTGCGGAGGGCGCCTGTTCGGATCATGGAGCGCCATCCATTCGCACGACGTTCCGAAGGAGTGCGTCCTTGAGCGCCACCCAGGCACAGGGCGACCCCACCTCACCGCCGACGGCCCTCCCAGCAGGGACGGCCAGGGCCAGGAGGCCCGGTTCGGCCCTGGTCAGACTGCTGACCACCACCGACCACAAGACGATCGGCACCATGTACCTGGTGTCGTCGTTCGCGTTCTTCCTGATCGGCGGCATCCTCGCCCTGGTCATGCGCGCCGAACTCGCCCGGCCCGGAACGCAGATCCTCTCCAACGAGCAGTTCAACCAGGCCTTCACCATGCACGGCTCGGTGATGCTGCTGCTGTTCGCCATGCCGCTGTTCACCGGCTTCGCCAACTGGATCATGCCGCTCCAGATCGGCGCGCCGGACGTCGCCTTCCCGCGCCTGAACATGCTGTCCTACTGGCTGTTCATGTTCGGCTCACTGATCGCCGCGGCCGGCTTCGCGACCCCGCAGGGCGCCGCCGACTTCGGCTGGTTCCTCTACGCGCCGCTGTCCGACGCGATCCACTCGCCCGGCGTCGGCGCCGACATGTGGATCATGGGCGTGACGCTGTCCGGCTTCGGCAGCATCTTCGGCGCCGTCAACTTCATCACCACCATCATCTGCATGCGCGCTCCGGGCATGACCATGTTCCGGATGTCCATCTTCTGCTGGAACGTGCTGCTCACCTCGGTGCTGGTGCTGCTGGTCTTCCCGGTGCTGGCCGCCGCGCTGCTGGCGCTGGAGTGCGACCGCAAGTTCGGCTCCCACGTCTTCGACCCGGCCAACGGCGGGGCGATGCTCTGGCAACACCTGTTCTGGTTCTTCGGGCATCCCGAGGTGTACATCCTGGCGCTGCCGTTCTTCGGGATCGTCTCCGAGGTCATCCCGGTGTTCAGCCGCAAGCCGATGTTCGGCTACTCCGGCCTGATCGCCGCGACGGTGGCCATCGCGGGCCTGTCGGTGACGGTGTGGGCGCACCACATGTACGTCACCGGGCAGGTGTTGCTGCCGTTCTTCTCGTTCATGACCTTCCTGATCGCGGTCCCGACCGGGGTGAAGTTCTTCAACTGGGTCGGCACCATGTGGCGGGGCTCGCTGAGCTTCGAGACCCCG
>NZ_JBIVVI010001639.1:0-1537 GCF_044757675.1 Kitasatospora sp. NPDC091257 | reverse complement strand
CTCGGTTTGCGGTTTTTCTTGCGGGGGGTCCGCCGCGCCCGGCCCGGGGGCCGCCGCCCCGCCCCCCGGCCCTGAGGGGGCGCGGCCCTGCGGCGCGCGGCGCGCAGTGGCGCGGATCACAGCGGGTCGGGCGGGGTCGGCGAAATGCGGGGGCCGCCGGGGTGGTTGGCACGGGCGACCGCTTCCGCCCCGGCGCACGCCATCGCTGCCGCTACCGCGAGGAATCCCATGACCGTCACCGAGAACCCGGCCTCCCGCGCGGCCGGGATCCTGTCCCGGCCCGTCACGATCAACGGGCTGACCGTGCCCAACCGCATCGCGATGGCGCCGATGACGCGCAGGTTCTCCCCCGGCGGCGTACCCGGTGAGGACGTGCGCTCGTACTACGCCCGCCGCGCCGCCGCGGGCGTGGGCCTGATCGTCACCGAGGGCACGTACGTCGGCCACGAGTCGGCCGGCCAGAGCGACGACATCCCGCGCTTCCACGGCGAGGAGCAGCTGGCCGGGTGGGCCCGCGTCGCCGAGGACGTCCACGCGGCGGGCGGCACCATCGTGCCGCAGCTCTGGCACATCGGCATGGTGCGCAAGCAGGGCGACCCGCCGTTCGCCGACGCCCCCGCCGTCGGCCCGTCCGGGATCCGGCTGGACGGGACCGAGGGAACCGGGCGGGCGATGACCCGGGCCGACCTGGACGCCGTCATCGGCGCGTTCGCCGAGGCCGCCGCTGCCGCCGAGCGGATCGGCTTCGACGGCGTGGAACTGCACGGCGCGCACGGCTACCTGCTCGACCAGTTCCTGTGGGCGGGCACCAACCGCCGCACCGACGCCTACGGCGGCGACGCGGTCGCCCGGACGGCGTTCACGGCCGAGCTCGTCGCCGCGGTGCGCGAGGCCGTCTCCCCGGAGTTCCCGGTGATCTTCCGCTACTCGCAGTGGAAGTCGGAGAACTACGAGGCCCGTCTCGCCGAGACCCCCCAGGAGCTGGAGGCGATCCTCGCCCCGCTCGCCGCGGCCGGCGTCGACGCCTTCCACGCCTCGACCCGCCGCTACTGGGTCCCCGAGTTCGAGGACTCGGACCTCAACCTCGCCGGCTGGACCAGGAAGCTCACCGGCCGCCCCGCCATCACCGTCGGCTCGGTCGGCCTCGACGGCGACTTCGTCCGCGCGTTCGCGGGCGAGGGCTCCCCGGTCCGGGGCATCGACAACCTGCTCGACCGGCTGGAGCGCGACGAGTTCGACCTGGTCGCCGTCGGCCGCGCCCTGCTCCAGGACCCGCAGTGGGCCGCCAAGGTCCTCTCCGGCCGCTTCGACGACCTGCGCCCCTACGACGCCGCCGCGATCCGCACCCTGAGCTGACCGCCGCGCCCGAGGGCCCGGCCGCACCGCCCGTGCGGCCGGGTCCGGCGGGCTGGGCGAGGCCCGACCCCGGGCCCACTGCCCCACTGCCCCACTGCCCCACAACCCGACTGTCCGGCAGCCGAGTTGGCGGGCCGGCCCGAGCGTCGGCCTGCCTCCGCCACGACCCCGCGCCGCACCC
>NZ_JBIVVI010001638.1:0-1537 GCF_044757675.1 Kitasatospora sp. NPDC091257 | reverse complement strand
GGGCCCGGGGACCGCATCGCCCCGGTACCGGCTCGACGTCCGGCCCGACGTCCGGTCAGAACCCTCGAGTGCGCTTGGCCGCCCGGCGCGGCACGACCGGGTAGAGCGACGGGCGCTCGGCGCCGACCGGCAGTTTCAGGAACAGCCGGGCGATCTCCCCGCCCAGGTTCACCCCGACCGCCAGCGCCATCGCGATCGCCGCCGCCCGGAAGACCGACACCAGGCCGGCGCTGGAGTGCCCCTGGGCGAAGGCGAGCATCCCGAGGTAGAGCGCCGAACCGGGCATCAGCGGACCGATCGCGGCGGTCACGTACGGCAGCGCCGACCCGTTGCGGTAGCGCGCCATCAGCTGGCCGAAGAGGCCGACCAGCCCGGCCGCCACGCCGGTCGCCGCGATCGGGTTGACGCCCGCGTTGTACACCAGCGCACCGTAGCTGGCCCAGCCGATGCCGCTGTTGACGGTGACCAGGGCCAGCGTGCGGCGGTCGGTCTGGAGCAGCGTCGCGAAGGCCAGGGTCAGCACCATCGCGGCGACCATCTGGACCGGCGGGTAGTTGACGCCCACCAGGCTCTCGTCCGGGCGCAGGTTCGCCTCGAAGCCGACGCCCAGGTAGAGGATCACCATCACCCCGATCACGATGCCCGCGACCAGGTAGATCACTTCCAGCAGGCGGGCCGCGGCGGTGATGTAGAAGCCGGTCAGGCCGTCCTGCACGGCGGCGACCAGGGCGCGCCCGGGCAGCAGGGCGAACAGGCCACCGGTGATCACGACCGAGCCGCGCAGGCCCCAGTCGTTGAGCGAGAGGATGATGCCGGAGGCGGCGGCCGGCATCGCGGCCGCCACGAACTGGTAGAACTCCGGCAGCCGGCGCCGGGCCAGCGCGGAGGCCAGCCGGTCGCCCAGGACGGCCGCGACGAAGGCGCTCGCGAACACCAGCCAGGCCTTGTCGTCCACCCGCCCGCCGACCAGGAAGGTCGCCGCGCCGGCCAGCAGGCCGGTGGTCAGGGCGAGGAACCAGGCGGGGTACGGGTGCCGGTTGCGGCGGATCAGCGCGAGCCGGCGGTAGGCGTCGTTGACCGTCACGTTCTCCGCGGTGATGTCCGCGACCAGCGCGTACACCGCGTCGAGCCGGGTGTAGTCGGAGGTCCGGCGGCGCACCACGCGGTCGGCGGTGACCGGCGGCTCGACCAGCGAGGGCTGGTACGAGATGCCGATCAGGGTGAAGGTGACCTGCGGCTCGCAACGGTCCAACCGGTAGGCGTGCGCGATGCCGAGCATCGCCGCCTCGACGTCCTCGGCTGCCTCGCCGCTGGCCAGCAGCAACTCGCCGATGCGCAGCGTCAGGTCGAGGATGCGCGGGACGTTGCGGGTGACGGACGCGGAGGGGTGCATTTCGCGGGCGGTGCGCTCGAAGGCGGGCCGCTCGGACATCGGGGTGCGCAGCAGGGTGCGCATCCGGTCCGGCCAGGGCGCCTCGCCGGGGGCGCCGGCGGTGAGGTCCGGGACCGGGATGCCGGTGGGCGGGGTGTAGCCGGC
>NZ_JBIVVI010001637.1:0-1540 GCF_044757675.1 Kitasatospora sp. NPDC091257 | reverse complement strand
GTCAACGTGGACGACGCCGCCGTCGCCCCGTCCGCCCCCAACGACCCGGTGATCAGCTCCTCCGACCCCGAGGTCGTCGCCCTCTTCGACTGGGCCAAGACCAAGGCCAACAGCTGGGTCCAGCAGCCCGGCGCCACCGGTGTGCTCGACCAGGACGAGAACCACCCCGGCGGCACCGGCACCACCACCTACGACGCCTCCTACTGGGCCGGCTACCCGTTCCGCTCCGCCTTCTACAGCCGTGACTTCGCCCACCAGCTGGTCGGCGCCCACCTGCTCGGGCTGGACGCCGAGAACAAGACCATGCTGCGCGGCTTCGCGGCCTCCGCCACCGACGTCAACCGGCTCTACCCGGTCTGGGCGCTCAACTTCGACGCCCGCAGCTACGCGGCCATCGACTACCGCGGCCCGGACCGCTTCGTCCGCGAGCTGCCCGCGCCGTTCGAACTCGTCCAGCAGGCCGGCGAGGCCTTCCGCTGGACCGGCGACCGGGACTACGCCGAGGACCCGGGCCTGGGCCGCTACGTCCGCAACACCCTCGGCCCCTTCATCGCCGCCCGCCCCGGCCCGGTCGACAACGGCGGGGTGCCGATCCCGCAGGCCACCAGCCGCAGCATCTTCGCCGGCACCGCCAGCTACGCCGAGAACGCCACCCGCACCTACGCCGAGGCGGGCGACGCGGTCGGCGCCCAGTACCAGGCCTACCTCGCCGCCGCGACACTGGCCGAGGCCCGGGGCGACGCCGCCTCCGCCGCCGGCTACCGGAAGGCCGCCGACCAGCTGCACACGTACGTCAACTCCACCTGGAGCGTGGACGGTTCGCAGCCCGGCGAGGTCGTCCACGGCTACGACACCACCGGCAAGCCGATCACCGGCTGGGGCTACGAGGCGAGCGTGCTGATGCCGGTCAAGCGGCTGCTCGACCCGGGCCCGCGCCGGGACGGCTTCCTCGCCGCCGTCGACGCCGCCGACTCCGGCCCGGAGCGCTCGGCCAACCTGGAGGCCTACACCTACCTCCCGGACGCCTTCTTCGCCAACCACGACGGCACCACCGCCTGGAAGTGGATGCGGCACATCTACGAGAGCACCGGCCAGCCGCACGTGAGCGGCGCGATGCTCAACGGCGACTACCCCGAGGTCCCGTTCACCCTGCTCGCCCAGACCGTCCAGGGCCTGCTCGGCGTCACCCCGGACGCCGCCGGCCACGCGCTCACCACCGCCCCGCAGCTGCCCTCCTCGATGGGCTGGCTCCAGGTCGCGGGCATCCCGGTGGGCGCCGGCACGGTGACCGTCCGCCACGACGGCACCCAGCGCAGCACCGTCACCAACACCGGTACCGAGCGGCTGACCTGGGAGGCCCGCTTCCCCGGGCAGCACGCCCGCGTCACCGTCGACGGCGCGCCGCGCGAGGCCCGCACCACGACCGTCGACGGCGTGACCTACACCTCCACCACCGTGACCCTCGCCCCGGGCCGCTCCGCGACCGCGACCGTCACCGACTGACCCCCACACCGCCCCACCCGCGGCCGGCCGGCCCCAC
>NZ_JBIVVI010001636.1:0-1541 GCF_044757675.1 Kitasatospora sp. NPDC091257 | reverse complement strand
CTCCGGAACCGGTCCGGCCGACACCCGTCCCTCCGGAACCGGTCCGGCCGACACCCGTCCCTCCGGAACCGGTCCGGCCGACACCCGTCCGATCGGTACCCGCTCGACCGGCCACCTCGTGCCGGGGTCCGGCCGGGGCGCGCTGTTCCGCCCGGAGTGGCAGCGGACCCCGGGCCGGCCGCGCGGTCGGGTCCACGAGGTGCGGCCCGGCGACGCCCCCGCCGCCCTGGCGCTCGCACTGCGGGAACTGCAGGCCGACCACGAGCACCTCACCGTCCTGGTACGGCCGGGAGATCCGGCGGGCGCGGCGGTGGCCGGCCTGGTGCGGGTCGCGCAGACGGAGCACCCGGGCCGGTTCACCCTGGCCGAAATCGGCGACGGGCAGACCGACATGGTGGCCGAACGCGCGAACCTGGTCCCCGTGCCGGGCGGCACCTTCACCTGGCGCGGCACCGTCCTGGTCACCGGGGGCGGCGCACTGGGCCGGGCGGTCGCCGAGCACCTGAGGGGCAGGGGAGTGCGCGTCGTCGTCGCCGGCCGCAGTGGCGAGACACGCCTGGACGTCACCGACCGGGCGGCGCTGACCGCACTGGTCGACTCCATCGAGGACCTGCGGGCCGTCGTGCACACCGCCGGAGTGCTCGACGACGGCATCCTGACGTCGATGACCCCGGCCCGCCTGGCGACGGTGTGGCGCCCCAAGGCCGAAGCCGCCTGGCAGCTGCACGAGTTGACCGCACAGCGGGACCTGGACGCCTTCGTGCTGTTCTCCTCGGCGGCCGGTGTGCTCGGCCACGCCGGGCAGGCCAACTACGCGGCGGCCAACAGCTCTCTCGACGAACTCGCCCGCCACCGGCGGCGGTTGGGACTCCCCGCGCTCTCCCTGGCCTGGGGACCCTGGACGATCGGCATGATGGCCGACCGGACGGCCGCCGCCGGCCTGCTGCCCCTCGCGCCAGCCGAGGGCCTGGCACTCCTGGAGGCGGCACTGGGCACCGACGAACCCGTCCTGGTACCGATCGCCTTCGACCACCCGAACGGTCCGACCGAGCCCACCTACCCCAACCAGCCCCACCACCCGCACCGTCCGGAACCGCGGAGCACACCGGAACCGACCCCGCCGGCCAGCACGCTGGAGATGGTGCGCGCCGAGGTCGCCGCCGTCCTCAGCTACCCGGACGTGGACCCGGACACCCCGATCCCCGACCTCGGCTTCGACTCGCTGACCTCCATCGAACTGCGCAACCGACTGGAGGAACGGACCGGCCTGCGCCTCCCCGCCACGGTGGTGTTCGACGCCGCCACGCCGAGGGCCCTCGCCGAGCAGCTGCGCCCACCGCCGGCCCCGGGGACGCTCACCTTCCTGTACCGCAAACTGTGCGAGCTGGGCCGGCCCCGGGAGGCCATGCACCTGCTCGTCTCCGCCTCCTGGGCGCTGCCGTCGGCGGCGACCCTCCCGTCCGTCGCCCCGCAGCGGCTCAGCGCCGGCGAAGGCCCCCCGATGGCCCGTTACACGGGCTACGTCCAGCTCGAAGTGACCC
>NZ_JBIVVI010001635.1:0-1541 GCF_044757675.1 Kitasatospora sp. NPDC091257 | reverse complement strand
CAACCCCCACTCGGTTATTTCAAGCTGATTAGGTAATAGGCGATGAGTACGTGTGACTGGAGTTCAGAGGTGTGGTCTTCCGATCCCCCACCGCCAACCACCTCCTCGGCCACCCGCCCGACGCCCGCCTCCTGCTGCTCAACTGCGACGACCTCGGCCTGGACGAGTCCGTCAACCTCGCCGTGGTCGACGCCGTCCGGAACGGCATCGCCGCCTCCTGCAGCCTGATGACGCCCTGCGCCGCCGCGCCGCACGCGCTCCGGCTGCTGCGCCGGCACCCTGAGGTCCCCTTCGGCGTCCATCTCACGCTGGTCTGCGAGTCCGCGGACCATCGCTGGGGTCCGCTCGCCGCCCGGGACCGGGTGCCCTCCCTCCTCGACGCCTCCGGAGGGTTCTTCGCCCCCACCCCCGCCGGACGCGCCGCACTGCTCGCCCGGGCCCGACTCGACGACGTCGAGCGCGAGTTCCGTGCCCAGATCGACGCGGTCGCGGCGGCCGGCCTCGCCCCGACCCACCTCGACTTCCACTGCCTGGCCGACGGCGGCCGCGAGGACGTCCTCGACCTCACCCTCGCCCTCGGCGCCGAGTACGGCCTGGCGGTCCGGGTCTGGCTGCCGCCCGCACTCGCCCGGCTGCGCGCGCAGGGCCTGCCGGTGGTGGACCACGGCTTCCTCGACAGCTTCACCGTCCCCCTGGAGGACAAGCCCGCCCACTACGCCCGCCTGCTCGCCGCACTCCCCCCGGGCCTCACCGAGTGGGCCCTGCACCCCAGCACGGCCGGCCCGAGGACGGACGCGAAGGCAGACTCGAACCGCCACGGCCCGAACCGCCACGGTCCGAACCGCCACGCCCCGGACGACGGTTGGCGCGTCCGGCGCACCGACCACGCGTTCCTCGTCTCCCCCGAGGCCCGCCGGCTGCTCACCGAGCTCGGCATCACCGTCCTCGGCTACCGCACGCTCCAGGAGGCCTGGCAGCGGGCCCGAGGACGGCTCACGGCCGAGGCCCCCGGGCCGCCCGGTGTGCCACGATGAGGAGGTACGAACGATCCAGCGCCACAGGGAGGTTGACCGCCGTGGACCCGATCATCAGCTGCCGCTGGCAGGACCCGAACGGCGAGTGGGCCCTGACCGTCGGCCACAACGGCGACGACTGGGAACTGCTCGCCTCCGCCCCCGCCTGGTCGGAGTCGATCCCCTTCTCGAACCCGGACGAGGTCCGCCGGCTCGCCCAGGCACTGCTGGACCTGCCCGCCGACCCCGAGCCGTACGAGTTCGAATGGCAGCTCTCCCGCGCCGGTTCGGCCCCGGCCGAGGGCAAGCAGCAGCCGCACTTCGCGACCTTCGCCGTCGGCCTCGACCCCACCGACGACCACCGCCCCTACCTCGCCTACCAGTCCTACTACGACCTGGGCCGGGCGACCGGAATCGGCCTGGAGGTGATCTGCGAGGACCCGCCGGTCGACCACCTCCGCGCCCAGGCCCACGCCTTCCTCACCACCTTCCCCGAACCGTTCAACAGCACGGCCGGGCTGATCCAAC
>NZ_JBIVVI010001634.1:0-1546 GCF_044757675.1 Kitasatospora sp. NPDC091257 | reverse complement strand
CCCTCCGGAGAACCCCCGCATGACCCCCGACGCCCCCTGGCTGATCGCCGGCCTGGGCAACCCCGGCCCGTGGTTCCGGCTCACCCGGCACAACGCGGGCTTCCTCGCCGTGGACCGGCTGGCCGAACGGCACGGCGCCCGGTTCCGCCGGCGCGGGATCGCCACCCTGGTGGCCGAGATCGCCGTCGACGGCCACCGAGTGCTGCTGGCCAAGCCGCTGTGGTGGTCCATCAACCTGTCCGGCCGCCCGGTGGCCGCGCTGCTGCGCCGCCACGGCGTCCCGGTCGAGCGGCTGGTGGTGGTGCAGGACGACCTGGACTTCGCCTTCGGCTCCGCCCGGCTCAAGCGCGGCGGCGGCCCCGGCGGCCACAACGGGGTGCGCTCGGTGGGCGAGGTGCTCGGCACCCGGGACTTCGTCAGGCTGCGGTTCGGCATCGGACGTCCGCCGAAGGGCCAGAGCGTCGGGGACTTCGTGCTGAAGAAGTTCTCGGAGGATGAACTGGCCGCCATGCCCGGCGAGTTGGACCGCTGCGCGGACGCCCTGGAGACGCTGGTGCGGCGCGGCCTGAACCGCGCCCAGGACGCCCTGAACGCACCGGGGCCCCCGCACGCCCGTACCGCGGCGCGGTAGCGGGGCCCTGCGCTCCTCAGGCCCGGACGGGCCGGGTGAGCAGCGCCGCCGCCGCGGCGACGGCGGCGAGGACGAGCAGTACCGTCCGCCCACCGGACTCGGCGCCCGCCAGGTGGACACCGAGGACGGACAGCGCCATGCCGAGCGCCGTGCCGAGGCTGCGGGCCATGTTCACCATGCCGCCGCCGACCGCCGAGCACTGCGCCGGGATCGCCCGCATCACCAGCGCGTTGTTGGCGGGCAGCAGCAGACCCAGCCCGTAACCGGCGATCAGCAGCGGGGCCGCCGCCGCGTCCGAGGCCGGCAGCAGGGCGAACAGCAGCAGCCCGCCGGCCGCGAGCAGCGCACCCCAGCGGCACCTGGTCACGTCCGACCAGCCCCGGGGCAGCAGCCCGCCGCCGACCGTCGCGGCGAAGGCGAACCCGGCGGGCAGCAGGGTGATCACCAGGCCCGCGTGGGCCGTCGACACCCCGGCGCCGGTGAGCAGCACCGGGCCCAGCACCAGCGGGCAGAACAGCAGCAGATAGCCGATCAGCCCCACCACCAGGCCGGAGCGCACGCCCGGGGTGTTGACCAGCCCGGGCGCCAGGATCGGCCGGGCGGCCCGCCGTTCCTGGCGCACCAGTGCCAGGGTCAGGGCGGCGGAGGCGAACAGCAGGGCGGCCACCGCCCAGCCGGGCAGGGGCAGGCCGGAGGCGGTGGACAGGGCGAGCAGCAGCGAGGTGGTCGCCCCGGTGAGCAGCAGCAGGCCGGGCAGGTCGAAGCGGGCGGCGTCACCGGTCGCGGTCCGCCGGGTCGCGGTCCGGCCGGTCGCGGTCCGCCGGGCTTCGTTGCGGTGGGCTTCGTTGCGGTGGGCATCGTTTCGACGGCCCCCGGCGCGGTGGGCTTCCCCGCCGGGGGAGTTCGCAGGGCGGG
>NZ_JBIVVI010001633.1:0-1553 GCF_044757675.1 Kitasatospora sp. NPDC091257 | reverse complement strand
CCCTCCAGGCCGAAGGTGTACGACACCCGGCCGGAGATCACGCTGTTCGAGGTGCCGGCGAGGACGTGCCCCTCGGCGGTGGTGGAGAGGTCGGTGCCGATCCCGTAGTACGACGTGCCGGCGCCGAGGAAGACGCCCACCTGCTCGCCGCGCACCGCGGTCGGGTCGATGCCGGCGTCCTCGAAGGCCTCCCAGGCGGCCTCCAGCGAGAGCCGCTGCTGCGGGTCCATCGCCAGTGCCTCGCGCGGGGAGATCCCGAACAGGGTGGCGTCGAACCCGGTGGCGTCCGCGAGGAAGCCGCCGCGCAGCGCGTACGGCGCGTCCGCGACCTCGGCCTCCCAGCCGCGGTCGGCGGGGAAGTCGGTCATGCCGTCGCCGCCCTCGGCGAGCAGCCGCCACAGCCGCTCCGGGCTGTCGGCGCCGCCGGGCAGGCGGCAGCTCATCCCGACGATCACGACCGGGTCCTGGTCGGTGGCCGTCGCGGCGGCCCGGACGGGCGCGGGCAGGTCACGGCCGCCGAGCAGTTCGCCGAGCAGGTACTCGGCGAGCGCGGCCGGGCTCGGGTGGTCGAAGACCAGGGTGGCGGGCAGCCGTAGGCCGGTGGCGGCCTGCATCCGGTTGCGCAGTTCCACCGAGGTCAGCGAGTCGAAGCCGGCCTCCTTGAAGGCGCGGCCGGCCGCGACGGCGTCCGGGGAGGCGTGGCCGAGCACCAGGGCGGTCTGTTCCCGGACCAGGTCGACCAGCAGCGGGAGCCGGCCGTCCGGCCGCACCCCGGCGAGCCGCTGGGTGAGGCTCGCGGCGGTCGGGGCGTCGCTGGCCCGGCGCAGCGCGGCGCCGGCCAGCGTGCGCAGCACCGGCGGCGGTCCGGCCGGGTCGTTGCGCAGCGCGGTCACGTCGAGGTTGGAGGTGACCAGGTGGGCGCGGGGCACGGTGCGGGCGACGTCGAACAGGGCCATGCCCTGGGCGGTGGTCAGCGGGGCGCCGACCCTGGCCGCCCGGGCCTGGTCGGCGCCGGTGAGGTGGCCGGTGATGCCGCTGGACTCGGCCCACAGGCCCCAGGCCAGCGAGACGCCGGCCAGGCCGCGGGCCCGCCGCTGGGCGGCGAGGGCGTCCAGGAAGCCGTTCGCGGCGGCGTAGTTGCCCTGTCCGGGCGGGCCGAGCACGGCGGCGACGGAGGAGAACAGCACGAACATCGCGAGGTCGCGGTCGGCGGTCAGTTCGTGGAGGTGGAGCGCGGCGTCCGCCTTGGGGCGCAGGACGGTGGCGAGCTGTTCGGCGGTGAGGGCGGTGACCACGCCGTCGTCGACCACGCCGGCGGTGTGGATGACGCCGGTGAGCGGGTGCTCGGCGGGGATCGCGGCGAGCACCACGGCCAGCGCCTCGCGGTCGGCGGCGTCGCAGGCCGCGAGGGTCGTCTCGGCCCCCAAGTCCCGTAGCTCGGCGACGAGTTCGGCAGCGCCCGGGCCGTCGGCGCCGCGCCGGCTGAGCAGCAGCAGGTGCCGCACGCCGTGCCCGGCCACCAGGTGGCGGGCCAGCAGCCCGCCCAGGGTGCC
>NZ_JBIVVI010001632.1:0-1554 GCF_044757675.1 Kitasatospora sp. NPDC091257 | reverse complement strand
CCTCGCGCACCCCCGTCGCGAGGTCCCGGGCGGGTTCCGGTCCCGGGCCCGGTCAGCGCCCGGCCGCGACGTCCGCACCGCCGGTGGCGACGTGGTGGGCGAGCCGGGCGCGCAGCGCGGTGAGGCGGGCGATCTCCGCGTCCAGGGTGGCCAGCCTGGCGCTCACGACGGGGGCGAAGGTGTCGGGGCCGGGGGACTCGGAGCAGCGGACCGGCGGGTCCTGGGCGAGCAGGTCGAGGCGGTGGGCGCGGCTGGCCAGGTCGTCCACCGTCAGCCCCACGGCGAGGAGTCGGCGGATCACCCGGACCCGGGCGACCTCGGCCGGTCCGTACTCGCGCTGTCCGGAGGCGGAGCGGGCGGGCGGGGGGAGGAGGCCGCGCTGTTCGTAGAAGCGCAGTGCCCTGGGTGTGGTGCCCGCCGCTGCCGCCGCGTCCCCGATCCGCATGCCCGCTCCCTGGTCGTCAGAGTTCCACGACGGTCGTCCCGAAGGTGTCCCCGGTGAACAGTCCGGTCAACGCCGCGGCGGCCCGGGAGATGCCCGCCACCGAGGTCCGGGGGAAGGTGATCTCTCCGGCGCGCAGCCAGCCGGCCAGGCGCTCCCGCCACTCGGCCTCCAGGTCCGGGTGGTCGAGCACGGTGAAACCGCGCAGGGTCAGGCCGAGGGTGACGGCCCGGAAGCCGTCGATCACCACCGGGCCGTCGCCGCCCGGACGCTCCGGAGCGAGCTGGCCGGCCAGCGAGCCGACCAGGGCGAACCGGGCGCCGCGCCGGGCCGCGTCCACGGCGGCGGTGAGCTGCTCGCCGCCGACCAGGTCCAGTACGACGTCGACGCCGTCCGGCGCGGCCCCGGCCAGCTGCTCGGCGAACGGCCGCCCGCCGGGCACCAGCACGGCGTCGTAGCCGAGTTCGTCGGTCAGCCGCTTCGCCTTGGCGGGCGAGCGGGTGGTGCCGATCACCCGGGCGGCGCCGAGCAGCCGGGCGACCTGCCCGGCCACCGTGCCGACCGCGCCGGCCGCACCGGTCACCAGCACCACGTCGCCCGGGCGCACCCCGGCGGAGCGGGTCAGCCCGCCGTAGCCGGCCGAGGCGGCGGAGACCAGGGCGAGCGGGTCCGGGAAGTCCGACGGGACGGGGGTGAACTGCGCGGCCTGCGCGAGCGCGTGGTCCCGCCAGCCGTGCGGATGGGTGACCAGGTCGCCCGGGCGCAGCGGCCCGTCCTGCGGTGCGGCCAGCACCTCACCGAGGGCCGGTCCGAACAGCGCGTCCCCCACGGCGATGTGCGGCATCGGCAGGCCGGAGCCCGCGCCGCCGATCAGCGTGCGCAGGCCGGGGAAGACCAGGAAGGCGCGGTTGCGGACGAGCACGTCCCCGGGGCCCGGCGCCGCCAGCGGCTCCTCCGTGACGGTGAAGTCCCCGGGGGCCGGCAGCCCGGCCGGAGCGGCGGTCAGCCGGACGACGCGGGCGGTGGTGGGCAGGGCCATGGTGGCGCTCCTCGGAGCAGGAGGGGGCGGCGGGCCGGTGCCGCCGCGGGACGCCCGGACGCTAACCCCTGAC
>NZ_JBIVVI010001631.1:0-1556 GCF_044757675.1 Kitasatospora sp. NPDC091257 | reverse complement strand
CGGGGGCGTGTCATCCGGCGGGGTGCGCCCCCTCCGCGGCCACCGAACGCGCGACCTCGGCCGCCATCAGCAGCCCCGCCTCGCGCAACCGCCCCTCGTACCGGGCCGGATCCACCGGCGAGGCCACCACCAGCCCCAGCGCGGCCAGCAGCGAACCGTCCGGATGGAACACCGGCACCGCCACCGCCCCGTACGCCGGCTGCATCTCCCGACGCGCGTACCCCACGCCCCCGCGCCGCACCGCCGCCAGCTCCCGGCCCAGCCGGCCCGGCGCCACCACCGTGTACCGGGTGTGCCGCGCGCCCGCCGCCGACAGACCCGCCACCACCTCCCGGACCAGCGCCTCCGGCGCGTGCGCCAGCAGCACCCGGCCCACCGCCGTGGCGTGCAGGTCCATCCGCCCGCCCACCCGCACCTGGAACGGCGAGGACTGCGCCGCCGCACTCGGCAGCCGGTCCAGCAGCAGCGCCGAACGGCCGTCCAGCGCCGCCACCAGCGCGGTCTGCCCGGTCCGCTCGTGCAGCTCCCTCAGGGCCGGCTGCGCCAGCTCCCGGATGCGGCGCAGGCACGGCGCCAACGACCCCAGCGCCCACAGCCGCCGCCCCAGCCGGTACCCGCCGTCCCGCTGCCGCTCCAGCGCGCCCCAGGCGACCAGCTCACGCACCATCCGCAGCGCCGTCGGCGCCGGCAGCCCGGTCTGCCGCGCGATCTCGGCCAGCCGCAGCGACTCCCGCTCCCCGTCGAACGCCTCCAGCACCGAGAACACCCGCCCGGCCACCGAGCGTCCCCCGGCCTCCCCCGAATTCCCCGCCACCCGCCCCACCCTCCACCGCCACCGCCGCCCACATCCCGTCACCCGCCCCAACACCCGCGCCCGGCACGCGGATTCCGCGGTGCGGGTTCCGCGTACCGCGGCCCTGCGCGAGGCCGCTCGGCGGAACCGGGCCGGCGGAACCGGGCCGGGCGGCCTAGAGCAGGCAGTCGGCGGTGGTGAGGACGGCCCGCGTCTGGTGGGCGAGTTGCTCCTGGACGGGGACCCAGCGGGCGCCGAAGCGGTGGCGCAGCCGGTCGAGGCTGTCGGTGACGACGGCGCGGGCGCGGTCGCGGGCGGCCTCGGCGGCGGGGTCGCGGGCGTCGGCGAGCAGCCGCAGCAGGACCGACGCGACCCGCAGCGGCACGCGGGCCGCGACCAGGCCGGCGGTGGTCACCCGGGAGGCGGTGAGCGGCTCGGAGCCCCAGCGCTCCAGCCACTCCTCGGCCACCCGCGGGGCGGCCGCCAGGCTGAGCTCGACGGTGCGCAGCAGCGGGCCGAACGCCTCGTGGCCGTAGGCCTCGTACTGGTGCGCGGCGACGCCCGGGAGCAGGGCGGCGAGCTCTTCGGCGCGCGCGGTGAGGTCGCGGGCGGCCGCGGCGAGGGTCTGCGCCCCGGCCGGGTGGGGACGGGCGTCGCCGACCGCGTCGACGGCCCACATCGGGACCTCCAGCACCGCGCTGACCGCGCCGTACCGGGCCGCGTACGACCAGGTGGACAGCTCCGGCTCGTCCGGCAGGGCCCG
>NZ_JBIVVI010001630.1:0-1558 GCF_044757675.1 Kitasatospora sp. NPDC091257 | reverse complement strand
CTCGTACCGCCCCCGCGGTTTCCCCCGTCTCTCCCGTCTCTCCCCGTCCTCGGAGCCCTCATGACCGGCCTGCCGCTGCCGCCCGTACCGGAGCCGTACCACCTGCCCTTCCACTACGGTGCGCTGCACAACATCGGCGTCGACTACCTGATCGACCGCGCGCGGGCGCGCGAACTGCTCGCCAAGCGCCACCCCGGGCTGAACGTCGCCGCCTTCGACGGCGGGGCCTGCGTCTCGCTCAACTACCAGCTCTACTTCGCCCAGTATCCGAACGGCGGCGGCATCACCCAGGAGCTGGAGATCAACCTGATCGCCCACCCGCTCTTCGCCGAGGAGCGGATGCCGGTGGTCAACTACGGCCAGTACGCCCGGGGGTACGACCAGACCAAGCTGCTCGGCATCGCCCGGCTGCACGTCCTCTGCGACAACCCGCTCGCCATCGACGCCGGGCGCCGGCTGTACGCCGAGCCCAAGCACCCGGGCTGGTTCGAGACCACCCTGCCCTCCCTCAACGCGCCCGACGTGCGCGAACGCTGGACGGTCTCCTGCCGTCGGGCCGGCCTCGGGCAGGACGGACTGATCCGCCACGACGAGGAACTCCTCGCCCTGGACGTGAACCTGGTCGGCCTCACCCCCGAGTCCGTCAACAACACGCCGATCACCGGCTACGGCACCGACGACGAGGGCAAGCTGCTGGCCGGGCCGCTCAACGTCTACCAGCCCTACCGCTACTACGCCCTGGACGACCGCACCGCCGACCGCGTCCGGCTCGACCTCGGCAACCCTGCGGAGGAGTCGGCCCGCGACCTCGCCCACCTGATCGCCGACGCCCCGGCGGCCGGGGTCTGGACCTACCAGTCCCCGCCGGTCGCCGCCCACAACCGGGCCTACTACATCCGATGACGGCCCCGGCCTTCTCCCCGGTCTTCTCCCCGGGCGGCACCGCCGTGCGACGGGACGTCGCCCACGGCAGGGTCTGGTCGGCCATGCCGTACACCGTGCTCGCGGACGACGGCGCGACCCTGACCCTCACCGCCCGCCCGGGGACGGAGACCCTGGCCCCGGCCGGCTGGACCGCCGCCGCCCGCGCGGGGGACGACGCCGCGCGGCTGGACTGCATCGAGGACCTCGCCGCCGGCCGGTGGGAACTCGATGACTGGACCTGGCGCGACACCGTGGTGCTCAGCCGCTTCACCGCCGGAGCGCCGTTCAGTGTCCACCGCTTCCTGACGCCCGACGGTCGGCCACTGTACTGGTACGTCAACTTCGAGCGCCCGTACCGGCGGACGGCCATCGGCCTCGACACCCTCGACCTCTTCCTGGACCTGGTGATCACCCCCGATCTCTCGACGTACAGCTGGAAGGACGAGGACGAGTACGCCCACGCCCGGCGCCTCGGCGTCATCGACGAGGTCACCCATCGGTGGATGGACCGGGCACGGGACCTCGCCCTCGTCCAGCTCCTGGACCGCACCGGCCCGTTCGTCCCCGATCCGGCGGTCTGGGAGCTGCCACCCGTAGGCCCGCTGCCCACCCTCCCGGCCACCGCCCTCAGCAC
>NZ_JBIVVI010001629.1:0-1558 GCF_044757675.1 Kitasatospora sp. NPDC091257 | reverse complement strand
GGTTGACCAGCGTCTTCGGAAATTGACGAACCGTCAGAACGGCGTCAGGAGTGTCCGCCCTTGAGGTTGAGCACGACCACCCCGACGATCACCAGAGGTGACAGACCCTGGCCGTTCGGTGGTCTACGCCGCTGCCCCACCTCTTGGTGATACTGACGACATGAAGCGCCGCGACGTCCTGAGCCTGCTCGCCGTGACCGGCGCGCTCATCGCTCTGCCCGATGCCGAAAGGCCCTCGTCCCGATCCGGCGTGGCCACGTCCCTGACAGAAGTCGGGCCGGAACTGAACACGCACCTCTGGAAGCTGTTCGGGCTCTCCGACTCCAAGCAGGCTGTGCACCCGATGGTCAAGCACCAACTGGCTCTCCTGGCCAAGGGGCTGGGGGAATGCCAGAGCGATGCCTCGCGCCGGCAACTCTGTGCGCTGGTGGGAGATCTGTATCAGCTCGCGGGTGAGATCTTCTTCGACGCCAACCGCTACACCGACGCGGCGCAGTGCTACACACTCGCCGCCAGCGCAGCCAGGGAAGCCGGCGCTTTCGACATGTGGGCTTGTGCACTGACGCGGCACGCCTTCGTGGAACTCTACGAACACCGTTTCGCTGTCGCGGCTCCGATTCTGGCAGTGGCCTCTCAGGTCGCAGAACGAGGAGACAGCCGGCTCTCAACCCGATACTGGGTTGCGGCGGTCCAGGCGGAGGCATTTGCAGGCCTCGGCGACCTTGAAGCAACCGAACGAGCACTGGGCGCCGCCGAGCAGGTACACGATCTGTCCGGCCACCTGCACAATGGCGGTTGGCTTCGGTTCGATGGTTCACGTCTCGCCGAGGAACGCGGCACCTGCTATCTCGCACTCGGCCGCCCGGATCTGGCGGAGCAGGCACTGACATCCGCGCTCTCCCAGCGGCTCTCGCTGCGTCGCAGAGGAGCGGTGCTCGCGGAGTTGGCCGCGCTGAGCGTCGAGCGCCGTGATCTGGATCAGGCGAGTCATTACACTCACGCTGCTCTGGAGTTGGTCGACCAGACCGGCTCGGGCTACATCGGCAGGAAGTTGCAGGCGGTCAGGAACCGCCTCGTTCCGCTCGCGGCCGATGGTCGCGCCTCAGCCCTGCACCAGCAGATTTCGGCGCTTGACAACGCCGCCTGACGAAGGAGCAATTCATGCCGTCCGACGGGCAAATCTTCCGCGAAGCGTGGATCGCCGGTGTGTCGAAGCACCATCCGGGCGAGCCGAAAGCAGGCTATGTCGCCGCATGGGACGAGACTCCCGAGTGGGAGCGGGAGTGCGCCGCCGCCGTCTTCGGCCAGGTCCGTGACTTCATCATCGTGAGCGGCGGCAACACGTCAAAGCTCACCCGGGAGCAGAAGGGCCGATTCGTCGCGACGTGTTGGATCGCTCAGATCCACAAGCACATCGAGAATCCGAAGCCGGGCTATGTCGCTGACTGGGTCGATCTGCCCTCGTGGCAGCAGGAGACCGATGCGGACATCTTCGAGGCGATCGAACGCACCCGTCCTTGAGTATCGCGCTCCATTCCGCACCCCCTGCTGATGGCGG
>NZ_JBIVVI010001628.1:0-1560 GCF_044757675.1 Kitasatospora sp. NPDC091257 | reverse complement strand
CTCGGGGTGCGCTCGGCACCGGGGGTGGTGGACTTGTCTGTCGACGCCACCACGGAATTCGTTGGTTCCGGGGACTGTGTCTGCACCCGTTCCGACTGCGCAGCCATCGTTCTCTCTTCCTTGCAAACCCGACCACGACGGAAGGCGTCGCTCACCGACCCCCCGCCGGGAGCCGGTGAGCGACGCCGCTCGACTGCCTTACTGCTTCTGGTTGAGACGCTTCGCGATCTCGTCGTCGGCCTTCTTGGCCGCGGCGGCGTAGTCGCCGTTCAGCGCCGAGGTCAGGAAGTCCTTGATCGGGTTCGGCTCGTTCTCGACGTTGGTCCAGGTCGGAACGTTCGGGGTGGTCGCACCGTTGAGCGAGGCCGGCAGGGCGGCCTTGGCGAAGTCGCCGGTGACCTTGCTGTTGAGCGCGACCTTGTTCGGGATGAGACCCGAGGAGGCGATCAGGCCCTCGTTCTTGTCGTTCATGGCGATCTTCAGGAAGCCCTTGGCGAGCTCCGGGTTCTTGCTCTGCTGGGCGATCGCCAGGTTCGAGCCGCCGAGGAAGACGCTGGAGGGCTTGTCCGCGGTCGCGCCGGGGAGCGGGAAGTAGCCGATCTTGTCGGCGGCCAGCTCCTCGGGCTTCGGGACCTCCCAGCCGAGACCGATGATGGCGCCGATGTCACCCTTGGCGAAGACGTCCTTCTGCTGCGGGGTGGCCTCGTCCTTGTCCTTCGGCGCGGTGGTCGAGTGGCTCTGCAGCTTCTTGTAGGTGTCGAAGGCCTTCTGGGCCTCGGGGCTCGACAGGCCGCCGACCCACTTGTCGCCGTCCTTCTTGGCGAGCTTGCCGCCCTCGCTGGTCAGCAGGCCGAAGTAGGCGTACCACTCCTGGCCGGGCATGTAGAGGGCGTCGGTGACGCCCGGGACGGCCTTGACCTTGTCCAGGTCGGTGTAGAACTCGTCCAGGGTCTTCGGCGGGGTGGTGATGCCGGCCTTGGTCCAGATGTCCTTGTTGTAGGTCACCACGCGGTTGGTGAAGTACCACGGGGCGGCGTACTGCTTGCCGTCGATGATCGAGGACTCGTTCAGGTTGGCGGCCCAGTCGGCGCCACCCAGGTCGGCCTTGTCCTTGGTGATGTCGAGCAGACCACCGGTGGCCGCGTAACCCGCGGTCTGGGTGTTGCCGATCTCCAGGACGTCCACCGAACCCTCGGAGAGGGCGGCGGTGACCTTCTGGCCGATGCCGTTCCACTTCTGGGTCTGGATGTCGAGCTTGGCACCCGGGTAGGCGGCGGCGAAGTCGGCCTTGACGCTGTCCTCCCAGCCCTTGGGGGCCGAGCCGTCCATCAGCCACACGGTCAGGGTCTTGCCGTCGTAGTTCTTGGCCGCCGCGGACGAGCCGCCCTCGGTCTTCTTGCCGTCCGAGCTGCAAGCCGCCAGGCCGACGACCATTGCTGCGACGCCGACCGCCGCGATGAGCTGACGCTTCACGCCATCCTCCTGAGGGATGCCTGGGTTGCCCCCGTCGGGCGGCAGCGGCAGACCCACACAAAGCGGGGGGAAAGGTGCCGCGGACCC
>NZ_JBIVVI010001627.1:0-1561 GCF_044757675.1 Kitasatospora sp. NPDC091257 | reverse complement strand
GGGCGGTGCGGGCCAGCAGCACCGCCCCCGCCGCCGCCAGGGTGCGCTCCACCGTGTCGGGGACGCTGTCCACCCGCTGGCCGAACAGCAGCGTCACCAGGTCCATCAGCAGGCCCCAGGCTCCGACCGCGGCCGCCCCGCACACCAGCCACAGCAGCCACCACAGCCCCCGCACCGGCTTTCGCCGCACCACCGCCACGCCGGCGGCCGCCGAGGCGACCCCCACGGCGGCCACCACCCACCCCGGCCAGTCCGCCCCCAGCAGCCGCGTCCCGCCCAGCGCGCACCCCAGCCCGAACCCGGCGTACCCGAGGCCCCAGCCGGTCACCGCCCACCCGTTCCTCACCATGCCGACAGGCTCGCCCGCGCCGCCCCCGCCGCTCCTCCCCCGGTGCGGTGATCCGGCTCCCCCACCCGAGGGAGCCGAGCCGCGCTTGCGCTGGAGCGCACTCCAACTCCTAGTCTCTGACACGCAACTGATCGCCAACCAGGGGGAATGGCCATGCGCTACCGCGTTCTCGGCGGCACCGGCATCGAGGTGAGCACCTACTGCCTCGGCACCATGATGTTCGGCTCCGTCGGCAACTCCGACCACGACGACTGCGCCCGGATGATCGGCACCGCGGTCGACCGGGGCATCAACTTCATCGACACCGCGGACATGTACTCGGCCGGCGAGTCCGAGGAGATCGTCGGCAAGGCACTGGCCGCCCGTGGCGACCGCGACGAGATCGTGCTCGCCACCAAGGTGCACTTCCCGATGGGCGAGGGCCACAACCGGGGCGGCAACTCGCGGCGCTGGATCGTCCGCGAGGTCGAGGAGAGCCTGCGTCGGCTGCGGACCGAGTGGATCGACCTGTACCAGGTCCACCGACCGGACCACACCACCGACATCGAGGAAACCCTCTCCGTCCTCGGCGACCTCGTCCGGGCGGGCAAGATCCGCACCTTCGGCTGCTCCACCTTCCCCGCCGAGCAGATCGTGGACGCCCACCACGTCGCCGAGCGCCGCGGCCTGCAGCGCTTCCGCACCGAGCAGCCGCCGTACTCGCTGCTCGCCCGGGGCGTGGAGCGCGACGTGCTGCCCGTCGTCCAGCGGCTGGGCATGGGCGCGCTGACCTGGGGCCCGCTCGCCGGTGGCTTCCTGACCGGCCGCTACCGCAAGGACCGCCCGATCGACCTCACCCGGGGCCGGGCCGCCCTCCACCCGCACCGCTTCGACCCGGAGCTGCCCACCACGGCGGCCAAACTGGAGGCCGTCGAGGCCCTCACCACCCTCGCCGAGGAGCTCGGCCGCACCCTCCCCGAGCTGGCCACCGCCTTCCCGGCGGCCCACCCGGCCGTCACGTCGGTGATCATCGGCCCGCGCACCGCGGCGCAGCTCGAATCGGCCCTCAAGGCCGCCGACCTGGTCCTGGACGACGCCACCCTCGACCGCATCGACACCATCGTCCCGCCCGGCACCGACCTCTACCGGGCCGACGGCGTCTGGCAGCCCCCGGCCCTCACCACCCCGGCCCTGCGCCGCCGCCCGGTGTCCGACCGCCCCGCGGCCTGACCG
>NZ_JBIVVI010001626.1:0-1562 GCF_044757675.1 Kitasatospora sp. NPDC091257 | reverse complement strand
CCCACCGCCGGCCCAACGGCCCCCCGGGCACCGCGCCGGCGCACCGCCGACGACCTCGCGTACGTGATCTACACCTCCGGGTCCACCGGCCGGCCCAAGGGCGTCATGGTCTCCCACCGGGGCGCGCTCAACACGGTCCTCGACGTCAACGAACGCTTCGGCATCGGCGTCACGGACGCGGTGCTGGCGGTGTCCCCGGCCACGTTCGACCTCGCCGTCTGGGACCTGTTCGGCACCCTCGCGGCCGGCGCCACCCTGGTGGTGCCCACCCGCGACCAGCGCCGCGATCCCGCCGCCTGGACCGTCCTGGCCCGCGCCGAGCACGTCACCGTGTGGAACTCGGTGCCGGTGCTGGTGGACCTGCTCCTGGACTCCCTGTCCCCGGGCGACACGGTGCTGGAGGGCCTTCGGGTGTGCCTGCTCTCCGGCGACTGGATCTCCCTCCAGCTGCCCGGGCGGCTGCGCGAGCGCGCCCCGAAGTGCCGGATCGTCAGCCTCGGCGGCGCCACCGAGGGCTCGATCTGGTCGGTCCTCCACGAGATCGGCGACGTCGACCCGGTTTGGTCGAGCATCCCGTACGGGTGCGCGATGACCGGGCAGAGCGTCCAGGTCCTCGACGACCAGCTGCTGCCGTGTCCCGTGCACGTCCCCGGCCAGCTGTACATCGGCGGCCACGGCACCGCGCTGGGCTACTGGCAGGCTCCGGAGCTGACCGAGGCCGCGTTCGTCTTCGACGGTCGTACCGGCCGCCGGCTGTACCGCACCGGCGACTGGGGGCGGCTGCGCCCCGACGGCACCCTGGAGTTCCTCGGCCGCCGCGACGCCCAGGTCAAGATCCGCGGCTACCGCGTCGAGCTGCGCGAGGTCGAGACGGCGCTGTGCGCTGTCCCGGGAGTCGAGCAGGCCGCCGTCGTCGCCACCGGGGAGCGCACCGACCGGCGCCTGGCCGCCTTCCTCGTCACCGTCCGGCCGCTGGACGCGGTGCGCGCCGACCTCGCCCGCCGCCTGCCCGCCCACATGCTCCCGGCCTCGTTCGCCGTCCTGCCCGAGCTGCCGCTGAGCGCCACCAGCAAGGTCGACCGCGGCGCGCTGGAGCGCCTCGCCGCCGATCTCGACCACCGTGCACCGCAGCCCGCCGCCGGGGCGGCTCGCCACGACACCGGCCTGGAGGAGAAGGTGCGGGCGGCGCTGGCCGCGATCGTGCCGGGCCGGGTCGGGCTGGACGAGGACCTGCTCGCCTTCGGGATCACCTCCGTCGATGTGATCCGCCTGGCCAACGCCGTCGAGCAGCACACCGGACAGCGCCCCGACCTGAAGGCGTTCTACGCCGTCCCGACCTTGCGCACCCTCCTCCGGCACGCCGACGCGCCCACCGACGACCCGGTGCCGGCCGCGCCGGGCGCCTGGTCCGGCTGGCCGCAGCTGACCGATCCCGAGAAGCGGGCCGCCTTCCGCGCCGCCCGGCCCGCCCACGGCCCGGCGGCGCGGGGAGGAGCGGGACGGTCCGGAACTGGCCGAGTTCTGGGCGGGCTGGGCCCGGGCCGAATCGGCGCATTTCGCCG
>NZ_JBIVVI010001625.1:0-1565 GCF_044757675.1 Kitasatospora sp. NPDC091257 | reverse complement strand
CCCTCCAGGCCGCCGACGCCGTCGACACCGACGAGATACTCGCCGGCGTCGTCCTCAACGGCTGGCTGCGCGGCTCGCTGGGCTGGGAGGAGCTGGCGACCCAGGTGCTGCTCGGCGGGGTGCTGCTCTTCCTGGCCGTACAGGGCCTGTTCTCGCTGGCCGCGCTGGACGCCCGGACCGCCCGGGAGTGCTTCGGGCCGTCCGAGGCCGAGCTGCTGCGCCGCCGGATCGCCGAACTCGCGGACAGCCGGGCCGCGGTGGTGCGGGCGGTGGACACCGAGCGGCGCCGGATCGAGCGGGATCTGCACGACGGCGTGCAGCAGCGGGTGGTGGCGCTGGCGATGCTGCTCGGCCGGGTGCGGCGCGGCCTGGACCGCCACCAGGGCCCGGAGCGGACGGAGGCGCTGCTGCGCCAGGCGCACCGGGAGGCGCAGGAGGTGCTGACCGAGCTGCGCGAGGTGGCCTGGCGGGCGTACCCGTCGGCGCTGGACACCCTGGGGCTGGAGGAGGCGCTGGGCGGGGTGGCCGAGCGGTGCGCCATCCCGCTGCGGCTGCGCTACGAGGTGGCCGGCCCGCTCCCCGAACCGGTGCGGACCGCGGCCTACTTCGTGGTGTCGGAGTGCGTCACCAACGCCGCCAAGCACTCCGCCGCCTCGGCGGTCTCGGCCCGGGTCGAGCGGGCCACCGGCCTGCTCACGGTGCGGGTGGAGGACGACGGCGCGGGCGGCGCGGACCCTACCGGCAGCGGCCTGACCGGCCTGCGCGGGCGGGTGGCCGCGCTGGACGGTACCCTCCACGTCCACAGCCCCGCCGGGGGCCCGACCGTCATCACCGCGGAGCTGCCATGCGCGTGACCCTCGCCGAGGACTCGACCCTGCTGCGGGAGGGCCTGGTCCGCCTGCTCGCCGAGGAGGGGCACGAGGTGCTGGCCGCGGTGGGCGACGCGACGGCGCTGACCGCGGCGGTGGCGGAGCAGCCGCCGGACGTCGTGGTGGTGGACATCCGGATGCCGCCGACCCACACCGACGAGGGGCTGCGGGCGGCGGTGGAGATCCGCGAGCGGTGGCCGCGGGTCGGGGTCCTGGTGCTCTCCCAGCACATCGAACGCGGTTACGCGGCCCGGCTGTTGGACGCCGGAGCGGAGCGGGTCGGCTATCTGCTGAAGGACCGGGTGGCCGAGGTCGAGGAGTTCCTGGACGCCCTGGTGCGGGTCGCGGCGGGCGGCGCGGTGATCGACCCGGAGGTGGTCCGCCGCCTGGTGGTGCACTCCACCCGCACCGACCCGCTGGCCCGGCTCACCCCGCGGGAGCGCAGCGTCCTGGAGGCGCTCGCCGAGGGCTGGACCAACGCCGCCATCGCGCAGCGGCTGCACGTCTCACTGAGCGCGGTGGAGAAGAACCTCAACGCCGTCTTCGACAAGCTGGACCTGCCCCGCACCACGGACCACAACCGCCGCATCCTGGCCGTCCTGCACTACCTCGGCGTGTAGGGCCGGTCTCCTGGGTCCTTGCCGGGCCCGACGGCACGGACCCAGACGGGGAACGGCGGGATGACCGCTTCCTCCC
>NZ_JBIVVI010001624.1:0-1567 GCF_044757675.1 Kitasatospora sp. NPDC091257 | reverse complement strand
CACCACCCGACGCGTCCGACACCGCCACCGCACCCGGCGTCCGCACCGCCTGCGCCTCGAACAGCTCCGGCAGCGTCACCGCCGGCACCTCACGCACCGTGTCGTTCCACCCGAACAGCACCAGCTCCCGCTCCGCCTCGCCCAACACCTCGACCCGACGGAGCGGGGTGTCGGCGGGGGCGGCGGCCATCGCCAGCAGGGTGTTGCGGAAGAGGGCCACCTTGGCGCGGTTGGTGTCGTCGCTGTAGAGCTCGGGGTTGACGTCCGCGGCGATGCCGATGAGGCCGTCGGTGGAGTTGTCGTAGAGCGACAGCGAGAAGTCGTTGAAGTGGCCGCCGCCCAGCGGCTTCAGCCGGACCGAGCAGTTGCCGAAGGCGAGGTCGTAGTCGAACGGCATGGCGCTCATGACCAGGCTGAACAGGTTGCCGCGGCCGACCAGCCCGAGGTCCCGGAGGATGTCCTCGTAGCGGTATCGCTGGTGGCGCAGGGCGGTGCGGATCGCGGTCCCGACCCGCCGGACGAGCTGCTGGAGGGTGAGGTCGTCCGACACGGCCACCCGGATCGGCAGCATGTTGGCCGCCATGCCGGGGACGTCGAGTTCCTGGCGGCTCCGGCCGAGGACGGGGACGCCGATGACGACGTCCTCGACGCCGGTCAGGCGGTGGAAGCAGAGCACGGAGGCGGCGATGGCCAGGCCGGAGACGGTGGTCCGCAGACCGCGTGCGGCCGTGCGGAGGTGCGCGGAGGTCTCGGCGTCGACGGTCTCGGCGTGCCGGGCCAGGGTGTGCGGGGTGCCGACGGGCGGGCGTCCGCCGCTGAGGCTGGGCATGTCCGGGCGGTCGGCCAGGGTTTCGGCCCAGTACGCGCGGTCCTCGGCGAAGCTCGCCGAGGCGCGGTACTCGGTGTCCTTGTCCAGGAGGGTGTCCAGCGGCACCGTCCGCGGCTCGGGCACCGGGCCGCCGGCCGCGAGGGCGGTGTAGTGGGCGGCCACCCGCGAGGCGACGATGGCGCCGCTGAAGCCGTCGGCGGCGATGTGGTGGCCGCGCTGGTACCAGAGGTGGCGGTCGGCGGCGACGCGGAACAGGGCGTAGGTGAAGAGGCGGTCGCGGTCCAGCCGCATCGGCCGGGCCAGGTCGGCGCGCATCCAGGCCTCGGCGGCGGCGACCGGGTCGCGCTCGGCGCTGACGTCGAAGGTGTGCAGCGGCCAGTCGTCCGAGACGGCCACGTACTGGCGCAGCGAGGTGCCCGATCCGGTGAAGCGCACGTGGAGGGGTTCGACCCGTCCGGTGATCTCCCGCACGGCCCGCTCGAACAGCTGCGGGTCCAGGTCCCCTTCGATCTCCAGGCACTGGGCCACGCTGTAGACGGGGTTGTCCGGGTCGAGTTGCTGAGCGTTCCAGATGCCTCGCTGCGCGGCAGAGAGCTCCTTGTACGCGACGCCGACTTCTGACGTGCTCATACCACTCCATCGTCCCGTTGTGAGCGTGTTTCCACGCGTGCGTGCGTGCGGGCCCGGGGTCGTCCGGCCTCGGGGCAGGGGCCTCCCGCAGGGGGTGCCGGCGCCGGG
>NZ_JBIVVI010001623.1:0-1571 GCF_044757675.1 Kitasatospora sp. NPDC091257 | reverse complement strand
GATCCGGTGCGGGGCCCCTCCCGTGTCGCGGAGGCCTCGGGTCAGGCGCTCTTCTCCCGGCGCTCGCGCTTGATCATGTCGCGCGGCACCAGGGTGGGGATGGCGTGCTTGGAGACCACGTCGCCGGTGACCACCACGCGGGCGACGTCCTGGCGCGAGGGAACCTCGTACATCACGGACATCAGCACCTCCTCCATGATGGCCCGCAGCCCGCGCGCGCCGGTGCCGCGCAGGATCGCCTGGTCGGCGATCGCCTCCAGCGCGTCCCGGGAGAACTCCAGCTCCACGCCGTCCAGTTCGAACAGCTTGCGGTACTGCTTGACCAGCGCGTTGCGCGGCTCGGTGAGGATCTGGAGCAGCGCCTCGCGGTCCAGGTTGTGCACGCTGGTGATCACCGGGAGACGGCCGATGAACTCGGGGATCATGCCGAACTTCACCAGGTCCTCGGGCATCACCTGGCGGAAGTGGTCGCTGGCGTCCGACTCCCGCTTGGAGCGGATGTTGGCGCCGAAGCCGATGCCCTTGGCACCCGCGCGGCCCTCGATGATCCGCTCCAGGCCGGCGAACGCGCCGCCGACGATGAACAGCACGTTGGTGGTGTCGATCTGGATGAACTCCTGGTGCGGGTGCTTGCGCCCGCCCTGCGGCGGCACCGAGGCCGTGGTGCCCTCCAGGATCTTCAGCAGGGCCTGCTGCACGCCCTCGCCGGAGACGTCCCGGGTGATCGACGGGTTCTCGCTCTTGCGCGCGACCTTGTCGATCTCGTCGATGTAGATGATCCCGGTCTCGGCCTTCTTGACGTCGTAGTCGGCCGCCTGGATCAGCTTGAGCAGGATGTTCTCGACGTCCTCGCCGACGTAGCCGGCCTCGGTCAGCGCGGTGGCGTCCGCGATGGCGAACGGCACGTTGAGCATCCGGGCCAGGGTCTGCGCCAGCAGCGTCTTGCCGGAGCCGGTGGGGCCCAGCAGCAGGATGTTGGACTTGGCCAGCTCGATGGCGTCCTCGCGGCCGTTGCCGCCGCTGCGGCCCGCCTCACCGGCCTGGACCCGCTTGTAGTGGTTGTAGACGGCGACCGACAGCGCCTTCTTGGCGAGGTCCTGGCCGACCACGTACTGGTCCAGGAACTCGTAGATCTCGCGCGGCTTCGGGAGCTCCTCGAAGCGCACCTCGGAGGTCTCGGCGAGTTCCTCCTCGATGATCTCGTTGCACAGGTCGATGCACTCGTCGCAGATGTACACGCCTGGGCCGGCGATCAGCTTCTTCACCTGCTTCTGCGACTTGCCGCAGAACGAGCACTTGAGCAGGTCGCCACCGTCTCCGATGCGTGCCACGAGGTGCTTCCCCTTCGCCAGGGGCCCCGCAGGGTTCCGGGGCCTGGTGCTGTGGACCGTCAACGCCGACGGCGCTCGGTCTCGCTATCCGACGGTACTCTGCCGGGCCCGTGATTCCGGCCTCTTCGCCAGGTCTGCCCTACGCCCTGGGCGAATTGATACCGAACAGATGCCGTCGCGCGGGCCCGCCGATGGGCCGCCGACGTAGAAGCGCTCGGCCGCCGCGAGGTCGCGCGAGGG
>NZ_JBIVVI010001622.1:0-1576 GCF_044757675.1 Kitasatospora sp. NPDC091257 | reverse complement strand
CCCCATAGAAGCCCCGGCGCTACCGGCCGCCCGGCCTTCCGGGCGACGGTGGGGACATGTCCACTTTGGCCGGTATCCGCCCCCTCGCCCGCCCCGCCGTCCGCCGCCGGCCCGACCTCGCCCAACTCGGCCCCAACTGGTACGCCGCCGTGATGGGCACCGCGATCCTGGCGAACGGCGCCGCCGTGCTGCCGGTGCGGCCGCCCGGGCTGACCGCCTTCGGCGAGGCGATGTGGGCGCTCGCGCTGGCCGCCCTGCTGGTGCTGGCCGGAGCCCGGCTGGTCCACCTGACCCGGCACCGCGAGGCGGCCCGCGCCCAGCTGCTGGACAACCCGGCCACCGCGGTCTTCTACGGCTGCCCGCCGATGGCGCTGCTGGCGGTCGGGCTGGGCACCCTGCTGCTCGGCTCCCGGGTCATCGGCACCGGCCCGGCGGTCGCCCTGGACGCGGTGCTGTGGAGCCTCGGCACCCTGTACGCGCTGGCCGTGGCCGGCGGCATCCCGTACCTGATGATCACCCGGCACCGGCTCTCCGCCCTGGAGGCCAACCCGACCTGGCTGCTGCCCGTGGTCGCCCCGCTGGTCGCCTCCGCCTGCGGCCCCGCGCTCGTCCCCCACCTGCCGGCCGGGACGGCCCAGCAGGCCATGCTGTACGGCTGCTGGGCGCTGTTCGGGGTCGGCCTGCTGGCCACCCTGGTGCTGCTGCCGGTGGTGTTCACCGGGCTGCTCCACAGCAAGCTGCCCGCCCTGGCGCTCACCCCCTCGCTGTTCCTGGTGCTCGGCCCGCTCGGCCAGTCCGTCACCGCGGTCCACCAGCTCGCCGACGCCGCCCGCCCGGTGCTGCCCGCGCTGGCGCCCGCCATGGCCGACCTCGCCGAGCTGTACGGCGTGGCGGTGATCGGCGTCGCCATGCTCTGGCTGGCCGTCGCGCTCACCGCCAACCTGCGGGCCCGGCGGGCCGGGATGCCGTTCGCGATGACCTGGTGGGCGTACACCTTCCCGGTCGGCACCTGCGTCACCGGAGCCTCCGCGCTCGCCCGGCACACCGGCTTCGGGGGCTTCAGCGGCCTGGCCGTCGGCCTGTACCTGCTGCTGGCGCTCGCCTGGGTGCTCGCCGCGGGCGGCACCGCCGCCGGGCTGGCACGGGGCCGGCTGCTGGCCCGCTGAGGCGGCGCCGGACCCCCGGGCCTGCGTGAACGCGCAGCTCAGGAGCATGCGGCCGGTGCAGGAACGCGCACGGCCGGGCAACGGCGCTGCCGGGTGGTGCCGACGCCCCCGGCCCGCCCCGGTTCCACCGGAATCCACCCCGCCGTCCGGACCGTCGCGCCCGCGGCCGGATGCAGGTAGCTGCAATTGCGCGAACATGCACTCGGGCGGCACTTGTTCACCGGCCGTCACGCTGTGAGGGTGGAGACACGCCAAGTCGTCCGGGCAACCGCAGCCCGATGGTGGCGACTCGCTCTTCGATGCTGACCGCAGGTGCGACATCCCGCGCCGGTGGCCGCTCTGGCCGTCGCACAACACGTGTACGACACCACCGGGCACGCCCCCACCGTGGTCGTCCTCGACATGCCCGC
>NZ_JBIVVI010001621.1:0-1581 GCF_044757675.1 Kitasatospora sp. NPDC091257 | reverse complement strand
CAACCTCTTGGCTATGCTGATCCACATGTCACGCCGAAGCTACGACCAGTCCTGCCCGGTCGCGGGCCGTCCCGGCCGCCTTCGCCGACGCCCAGGGGCGCCCCTGAAGCGCCCCTGTGGCGCCCCCACGGAGCCCGGCGACGCCTGCGGCCCGGCGCGGCGGCCCGCACGGGCCTCGCGAAACACGCGAGGATGTCCGCGCGGCCGACACACCGGGCCGGCGGCCCCCAGCGCGCCGCCACCGACCGGGTCGACGCGCCCACGGCCCCGGACACGGGCACGCACGAGGAAACACGGAGGTCGCGGTGGCGGAGCCGAGCCGGCGCAGGATTCTGGGCCTGGGCCTGATGGCGGCCGCCGTCACCTCCTGCGGCCACCCCCGCCCGGCCCCGGCCGCCGCCACGCAGCCGTCCGCCGCGGCGGCCACGGCGGCCTCCTCCGCCCCGAGCACCCCCGGCAGCCCGGCCGCCGACGGGCACACCGGGCCGACGAGCGAGCGCTCCCGCCCCGGCAACCCCGACTGGGAGATCACCGACCCCGGCCCGGACGACGCCATCGCGGGCTTCGCCGACCGGGTCAGCGTCCTGCCCGGCGAGCCCTTCGGCCTGCACGTCTCCACCCCGGCCGCGGCCTTCACCGTCTCCGCCTACCGGATGGGCTGGTACGACGGCGCCCGCGCCCGGCTGGTCTGGCGCCGCGAGCACGTCCCGGGCAGCCGGCAGGCCGCGCCGCACGTGGACCCGGTGACCCGCACCGTGCTGACCGGCTGGCAGCGCACCCTCGCGGTGGACACCGCCGGCTGGCCCGAGGGCGCCTACCTGCTGCGCCTGGACGCCGAGGACGGCTCCGGCCGGCGCTACGTCCCGCTCACCGTCCGCTCGGCGAGCACCGCCGGCAGGACCGTGATCATGAGCGCCCCGGCGACCTGGCAGGCCTACAACGAGTGGGGCGGCTACAGCCTCTACAACGGCCCGACCGGCGGCCTGGCCACCCGCTCGCTGAAGGCCGTCTTCGACCGTCCGTACGACTACGACCACGGCGCCGGGCTGTTCCTGGTCTACGAGGCGCCCCTGGTCGCCCTCGCCGAGCGGCTCGGCCTGCCGCTCGCCTACACCACCGGCATCGACGTGGCCCGCGAGCCCGGCCTGCTGACCGGGGCCGCCGCCGTCCTGTCGCTCGGCCACGACGAGTACTGGTCGCCCGAGCAGCGGGCCAACGTGGTCGCCGCCCGCGACGCCGGGACCAACCTGGCGATCCTGGGCGCCAACTGCTGCTTCCGCCGGGTCCGGTTCGAGCCGACCGACCTCGGGCCGGACCGCACGGTGGTCTGCTACAAGGACGCCTGGGCACAGGACCCGGGCCACCTGTCGGGCGCCCCGGCGACCACCGACTTCCGGGCCGGCCCGGGCGCCGACCCGGAGAGCTCGATGCTCGGCGTCATCTACGACGGCTACCCGGTGGACGCCCCGTACGTGGTCACCTCGCCCGGGCACTGGGCCTTCGAGGGAACGGGCGTCGCGGCCGGGGCCTCGTTCCCGCACCTGGTCGGGGTCGAGTACGACCGGGTGGACACCGGCTTCC
>NZ_JBIVVI010001620.1:0-1581 GCF_044757675.1 Kitasatospora sp. NPDC091257 | reverse complement strand
CGCGGTACTTGGCGAGGACCGCGTCCATGTCGGAACGGTGCTGCTCCAGCATGTAGCGCACGGCCAGGTACCCCCAGCGGTACACCCGGTCCTGGTCGCCGTAGGCGGTGTCGAAGAGGTCGCTCAGCCTGTAGGTGTGGCGGCCGGCCGCCGCGATGGCCGCGTCGTTGTTGACCTTGCGGTACGACCAGGAGACGTACTCGGCGAAGCCCTCCACCCACCAGACGGTCGGGGTGGTCATGCCGGCCTCGAAGTCGCCGTACATGTCGAACCGGCCGTCGAGGTAGTGGGTGTACTCGTGGTTGAGGTTCCAGATCTCGAAGGACGGGCGGGCCCACTCGGCCTCGTAGCAGAGGAAGCGCGGCTGGTTGCCGGCCGTGGCCGGCTCGCCCTCCAGGTACATGCCGCCGTTGTTGGTGTCGATGCCGTAGATCGCGGCGGCGAGCACCTGGTAGTCGAGCGAGGAGTGGAAGACCACGACCTCGATCGTGCTGTTGCCGTCGTCCTTGACCGGGCCGCTGTCCTTGGCCACCGCGTGGAAGAACGCATCCTGACCGTTCAGGCTGGTGCAGGCGGTGCCGACCTGGGTGCTGTCCAGCGCCTGGGCGAGGATCGTGATGCTCGGGCTGCAGGTGTGCTTCACGGTCAGCACGCCGGCCTTGAGCTGGTCGGCCTTGTTGCAGGTGCCGTAGTACGAGCAGTTGCCGGCGTCGTAGTAGTCGACGCCCTCGGCGACCGCGGCCCACTGGTAGACGGTGCGGCCCTTCGGCTCCGAGGTGCCGACCAGCCCCTTGGCGAGGGGGCGGACCTTGGCCTGGAGGGCCGTGTCCTTCAGGAAGCGGGTGAGCTCCTTGGTCGCGTTGTAGACCAGCACGCCGTAGGTGTCGCCGAGCAGGGCGTTGTTGCGGGTCGCGAAGTCGGACAGCGCGTCCAGCACGCTCGGGTCGGCCTCGACGGCGGCGTCGAAGCCGGGCACCTGGTGGCCGCGGAACAGCACGGTGAAGACCGGGTTGACCGCCCACGCCATGCCGGCCGGGTTCCAGGTGTCGGCCTTGTAGTCGCCCAGCAGCCGCTTGACGACCGGCAGGTAGCGGACGTTCTCCTGGGCGCTGTCGATCAGGGTGACGGCCTCGCCCAGGATGGGCCCGTTGCCCGCCACGACGTCGCGCGAGTGCGCGCTGTTGAAGAAGGCGTCCAGGCCGGACTGGATCGCGGTCTTGAGGCCGGCGCCGTACTCGCCGACGTCCTGCTTGTGGTACCACTGCACGAAGTAGCCGGCGCGCAGGTAGAGCACCAGCTGCTCGACCGACGTGCTGTTGTCACCGGGGTAGTTGGCCGCCGCGTCGCGCAGCGCGTAGGCCACCGTGCTCATCTGCTCCTCGCGGAACGCGCCGCGCGCGTCGCCGCCGGTGAGCTGGAACAGGCTGTTGATGCACTGGACGTCGGCGTCCTTGATGTGCTGGACCAGGTCGCTGCCGGTCCGGCCCCTCCTCCGGCGCGGAACGCCTCGCCGCCTTCACCGAGGCCCGCGGCGCCGACGCCACCACCGTCCTGCTGCCCAGCTTCACCACCGACGCCGGC
>NZ_JBIVVI010001619.1:0-1584 GCF_044757675.1 Kitasatospora sp. NPDC091257 | reverse complement strand
CAGCGCGTCCTGCGCCTTGTTCGCGGACGGGACCATGTACTCGGGCAGAACGGCGGGAGCGCGCCCGGGCGGCTCACGGCAGCGCGGCCCCGTCGACGTTCCAGTGCTCGGGCAGGTCCGCGTCGCAGAAGACGCAGGCGTAGTGCTCCTCGCGGACGAGGTTGCACCGGGCGCACCGGGGGCAGCGGCGGAAGACCACGGCGTGGGTGAAGGTGTCGGGGTGCGGCAGCCCGAGGCGGGCGAGGGCGGCGGCGACGGCGGGCCAGGACGTGGTGTCGGGGCAGTAGCCGGTGGAGTGGTTGCTGACCGTCTCGACCTCCCATCCGCCCGGTGACCGCCGGAACCCGATCTCCCCGGCGCTCAGCACCAACTCCCCGCCCGCACAGTCCACATGCTCGCTGCGGCGCGGAGCGAGCCGCAGCGCGCCGCCGAGGTCGACCGCGAAGGTGAACGGTTCCGCGAGTTCCTCCGCCGACCGCCCCTCCACCCAGGCGGCGAACTCGCCTTCCGTCCGCAACCGTTGACCGCCACCACCGGTGCCGTCGCCCGCTGCCCACAGCTCCGGCGGCCCCACGTACCGGTACGCCCTCCCGAAGCCGTCCGCCACCTCCGCCTCGATTCCGCGCCCGGCCAGCCGCGCCCGCCAGTACGCCATCTCGACGGCTGTCCCGCTGAGGCCGAAGTCCCGCAGCTCGTCCAGGAGTTCCCGCGCCTGCCGGAGTGTGATGCCCGCTCCTTCGCGGAGCGTCCGCAGCGCGGCCACCGGGTCGGTGAGCGGCCCGGTGAGCCGGAGCCGGGCCGGTCCGTGGGCGGTCAGCAGCGTCTCGCGGACGTCCTGGGGTGCGGCCTCCGGGCCCGCGTCCTCGCAGCAGGCGGCGCCGCACTGCGGGCAGAAACGCTCGGCGTCCCACCACAACTCCCGTCCGTGCAGCAGGAACTGTCCGAAGCTCCGGACCGCGTCGCCTCCGCAGTCCGCGCACCGGACGGTCACCCGCGCACCCTGTTCCGTACCCGTCACGCCGGAGGTCCCCATGCCCGACACCCTAGGGAGCCGCTTCGCTGCCGCTCCACCCGGCCCGTAGAGTGCGGGGATGAAGCGCTACCTGCTGACCGGCACCCCGGGGGCCGGGAAGACGGCGATCCTGCGGTGGCTGGAGTGGGCGGGCCATCCGGTGGTCGAGGAGGCCGCGACGGACGTCATCGCGCTGCGGCAGGCCCAGGGCGAGCCGGAGCCGTGGACGGACCCGTCGTTCGTGGACGCGGTGGTCGACCTGCAGCGGCGGCGGCAGGAGGAGGCCGTCGGCCGACCGGGGGAGGTGCGGTTCTTCGACCGCTCGCCGGTGTGCACGTACGCCCTGGCGGTGTACCTCGGCCATCCGGTGACCCGGGCCCTCACCCGGGAGCTCGACCGCATCCGGGAGGCGGGGGTGTACGAGCGCAGGGTGTTCTTCGTGGAGAGCCCGGGCTTCGTCACCCCGTCCGAGGCCCGGCGCATCTCGTACGAGGAGTCGCTGCGGTTCGAGCGGATCCACCGGGAGGCCTATGCCGGGTTCGGGTACGTGTGCGTCCCGATCGCCCCGGGGC
>NZ_JBIVVI010001618.1:0-1589 GCF_044757675.1 Kitasatospora sp. NPDC091257 | reverse complement strand
GGCCACTCGTCCGATGGACCGGCGTGACCCCATGACCACCCTTGACCCCCGCAGCACGGCCCTGGTCCTGATCGACCTGATGGACCGGATCGTCGCCAACCCGCTCGCGCCGCGCACCGGTTCGGAGGTGCTGAAGGCCTCGCTGGAGCTGGCCCGGAAGTTCCGGGCGGCGGGCGCGCCCGTGATCGCGGTACGGGTCGAGCGGCCGAACGTGACCGAGCAGCCGCCCGGGAGCGGGCTGCCCGCGGAGGTCGCGGCGGCGGCCGACGAGGTCGTGGTGAAGCGCACCATCGGCGCCTTCCAGGGCACCGGCCTGGACGAGCTGCTCCGGGCGCGGGGCGTGGAGACCGTGGTGTTCGCCGGGATCGCGACCAACCTCGGCGTGGAGTCGAGTGCCCGGGCCGCCGGCGACCACGGGTACCGGCTGGTGTTCGTCGAGGACGCGATGGCCGCGCTCACGGCGGAGGAGCACCGGGCGTCGGTGGAGCTGGACTTCCCACGCCTCGGCGAGGTCGTCGCGGCCGCGGACGTGCGGCTGGGGTGAGCCGGCGGGGCGGGTTGCCGCCGGTGCGGTGGCGGGCCGCTACGGCCGGGCGACGCGGCGGGCCGCTACGGCCGGGCGAGGCGGAGGGCTTCGCGCAGCCGTCCGTCCGAGGCCGTGAGCAGGCGGGCGGCGGTGGACGCGTCCACGTCCGCGAGCAGGGACAGGATCGCGTCCTTGGCCCGGCCGCCGGTCGCGGTCAGGGCACGGTCGACCGCGGCCTCGTCGGCGCCGGTCGCCTCGGCGACGATCCGTCGGGCACGGTCGCGCAGCTTGTCGTTGGTGGCGCGGAGGTCGACCATCAGATTGCCGTACGTCCGGCCGAGCCGGACCATCACGGCCGTGGAGAGCAGATTGAGCACCAGCTTCTGCGCCGTGCCCGCCTTGAGCCGGGTCGATCCGGCCAGCACCTCCGGGCCGACCTCCACCTCGATGCCCAGCTCGGCCGCGGCCGCGAGCGCCGAGCCGCGGTTGCACGCCAACCCGACGGTCAGCGCCCCGGCCGCCCGCGCCGCACGGACGGCGGCCAGCGGATAGGGCGTCCGGCCGGACGCGGAGACGCCCACCAGGGTGTCGGCGGGAGTGAGGGCGAGCGCGGCCACGTCGGCCTCGGCGAGGTCGGTGCGGTCCTCGGCGCCCTCGGCCGCCGCGGTGACGGCCGAGCGCCCGCCCGCGATCAGACCGACGACCAGCGCCGGATCGGTGCCGAAGGTCGGCGGGCACTCGACGGCGTCCAGCACACCGAGCCGCCCGGCCGTCCCCGCGCCGGCGTAGACCAGCCGGCCACCACGCGCCATCCGGGCGGCCACGGCGTCGACCACGGCGGCGATCCGCTCCAACTTCCCGGCGACGGCGGCCGGAACCGTGCGGTCCTCGGCGTTCATCAGGCGGAGCAGCTCGACGGTGGGCAGTCGGTCGATCGCGGCCCAGTCGGGGCGGACGGTCTCGGTCGCGGGTACGGCGTCCCGGCTCATGCGCCCGCCCCGCTCCGCCCGGCAGGGGCCTGCGCCCGCGCGCACCCGTCGACGATTCGCCCCCAGCCTCCGGC
>NZ_JBIVVI010001617.1:0-1591 GCF_044757675.1 Kitasatospora sp. NPDC091257 | reverse complement strand
GGGGTGGGCCCGGACCCGGTCCGGGCCCGCCCCCGCCTTCCCCGCGTGTCCCGTTCTCCCGCTCCCGCCTTCCCGCGCGTCCTGGCCGCCGCTCTGCGCGCTGGATCTTTAGGCCTGAAAGTCGCTATCCGAAACCGGCGATCAAACCATAGGAATGGCTCCACGGCCTGACCGGCCACCCCCGACCAGAAGGAGCCTCACCCATGATTCGCCTTCGTACCACCTGTATGGCCGTCGCCGCTACCGCCGCGATGCTCGCCCTGGCCGCCGCGCCCGCCCAGGCCGCCCCGGGTGACGTCACGACCTCGTGCGCAAGCGTGGTCACCCCGGCCGGCTTCGTCGACGTGAACTGGGGCTACAGCAGCAGTTGCGGCACGCAGAGCTTCAGCCCGAACATCAAGCAGATCAAGCAGCTCACCGGACTGCCCGTCGGCACCGTGGTCCAGGCCTGCTCCACCACCTACCCGCCCGCGGGATGGGTCCAGACCGGCTCCTACTACACCAGCAGCTGCGTCGCCTGGTCGAACCCGAGCTTCAACAACAACGCCTGGCAGCTGAAGCGCGTCTCCTGATCCGGCGCCCCCGGCGGCTCCGCTGATCCGCCGGCTCCGCCCGGACCCTCGGTCGGGTGCCTGACCCGAGGACCTGACCGAGGGCGCCGGGACCGGACGCGCCGGTGCCGACGTGATCAGCGGGCATGCTCGGGGCTGATCAAAGACCGTGCAGTTGTTGAGGTGTCAGTTGTCGCTCCACCCCGGCTCCGGTGATCAAGTCCCTTCTCTAACCGCTCGGATCGCGCGGTCGAGCAACCCCGTCGGCACGACCGCAATGTGGGTCGGAGACCGGCTGGACGGGCTGTGGTGCAACGGGGCTTCGCGGGCTGGTACCCGCGCGACGGACGCCCGGTCCGTCCGGGCAAGAACCCCACCCGGCCCAGGACCAGGATCCTCGCTGCCGGCAACGACGCCTGCCGCCTGACGGAGCACCTCCAGCGGCACGAGTCGGAGTACCGCCCCGGCCCACAGGCCGAGGCTCTGCGGCAGAGATCCTCGTGCAGAACTACTACCGCGGCAGGGCAGGCCGCCTGCGCCGGCGCACCGCCGGCGACGGCAGCGTGCCACCCTCCGCCTCGGCGATCGTCTTCCCCCACGACACGACGGCTCGCTACGTCCCCCGCGGGCACATCATCAGCTGGAAGGGGGTTCGCCGCACGTGTCACCGAGACGAAACCCCGTTATCGAGACCGCTGACCGCCTTCCCGACCTACCCGGACGAGCACGACATCCCCGGCCGAAGTCCTGCCGAACCCTTGGTACCTGAGCCCGGTCATCCAAGATCACCGACAGAGTCGAGCTCGGGCGCTGCTCGCGGATGCGCGACGGTGAACGCGCTCGGCTCCTGCCACGCTGCGCAGGAAGTCGGCGGGTCCGACTTCCTGCGCACGGCGCGGAACTCAGGTACTGGCTGCTTGGGTGCGGCAGTGGGTGAGGGCGTAGGTGAGGCGGGTGTCGGGGTTGGGGGTGGTGGTGAGGAGTTCGCCGGCGGTGACGAGGGCGGTCCAGTAACGGGCAGGGTCGCCGGTGCGGGGGAG
>NZ_JBIVVI010001616.1:0-1601 GCF_044757675.1 Kitasatospora sp. NPDC091257 | reverse complement strand
CGTGGTGGACGTCCTGCTCGCCCCCGGTGTGCCGGCGCCCGACGCCTCGCTGGAGCGCAACTTCTACACCACCTCCTCCTGCGGCCTGTGCGGCAAGGCGAGCCTGGACGCGGTGCGCACCACCGCGCCGTGGAGCGTCGCCGGGGACGGGCTGTGCGTGACCCCCTCGCTGCTCTCCGCGCTGCCCGACCGGCTGCGCGCCGCCCAGAAGGTCTTCGACAGCACCGGCGGCCTGCACGCGGCCGGGCTGTTCGACGCCGACGGGCGACTGCTCTGCCTGCGCGAGGACGTGGGCCGGCACAACGCGGTGGACAAGGTGGTCGGCCACGCGCTGCGCGAGGGCCTGCTGCCGGCCCGCGGCACGGTGCTGATGGTCAGCGGGCGGGCCTCCTTCGAGCTGGTGCAGAAAGCGGTGATGGCGGGCATCCCGGTGCTCGCGGCGGTCTCCGCGCCGTCCTCGCTGGCCGTGGACCTCGCGGAGGAGAGCGGGCTGACCCTGGTCGGCTTCCTGCGCGGCGACTCGATGAACGTCTACACCCGCACCGACCGCGTCGACACCTCCACGCCGGCCACCACCACCGCCCCCGCCACCGCCACCGCCACCGCCACCGCCACCGGAGTCGAGTAGGCGATGCTGTTCCGCCAGCTCGAATACCTCGTCGCGCTCGCCCGGGAGCGCCACTTCGCCCGCGCCGCCCAGGCCTGCCACGTCTCCCAGCCCGCCCTCTCCGAGGCGCTGCGCAAGCTGGAGGACGAGCTGAGGGTGCTGCTGGTGCGGCGCGGCCGCGCCTACGAGGGCCTGACCCCCGAGGGCGAGCGGATCGTGCTGTGGGCGCAGCGCATCCTGGCCGACCGGGACGCCCTCCGGGACGAGGTGGACGCGCTGCGCACCGGCCTGAGCGGACGGCTGCGGATCGGCTCGGTGCCGACCGCCTCGGGCGCCGTGTCGCTGCTCACCGGGCCGTTCTGCACCGCCCACCCGCTGGCCGCCGTGGAGCTGTCCACCGACCTTCGATCCGATGAACTCCTGCGCCAGGTACGGAACTTCGAGATCGACGCGGGCGTCACCTACCTGCCCGGACCGGGCGAGGACGACCTGCGCACACTCCCGCTGTACGAGGAGCGGTACGTCCTGCTGACCGGTCTGGCCGACGAGCCGGCCCAGCACCCGCGGGCGACCTGGGAGCAGGCCTCCCGACTGCCGCTGTGCCTGCTGCACCCGGGCATGCAGGGCCGCCGGGTGCTGGACGAGGTGTTCGCGGGGCTCGGGCTGGCGCCGACGCCCCGGGTCGAGACCGACTCGGTGGCCTCGCTCTTCGCCCACGTCCGCACCGGGCACTGGGCGAGCGTCGTGCCGTACGCGTGGCTGCACGTGTTCGGCGTGCCGCGCGGGATGCGGGCGGTCCCGCTGACGGAGCCGGCGCACAGCGCGCCGATCGGACTGGTGATCGCCGCCCGGGAGCCCGGCTCGGTGATGGCCCGCGCCCTGCTGGAGGTCGCCCGGCTCACCGAGGTGGCCACCGTGCTCGGCAGCCTGCCGGCGGCGTGATCGCCCGGGCCCGAGACCGGGGACCGGGGACCGGGGACCGGGGACCGGGGAC
>NZ_JBIVVI010001615.1:0-1604 GCF_044757675.1 Kitasatospora sp. NPDC091257 | reverse complement strand
GGAGGACCTATTCGGGGACCCTGCGGCCCTGGGGCCCCCGCGGCGCCGGTCAGCGCTGGCGGATCGTGGCGAAACCGCAGGCCGGGGTGCAGAGGGTGACGATGCCGCTGTAGCGGTGGGTGGTCCGGCCCCGGGTGACGCTGTGCACCGTGTGCTTCTCCCGCAGGTTGAGCTCCCGGCAGCGCGGGCACGCGGCGCCGACCGGATCGCCCCAGGGGCGGTTGGGGTTGAGCTTGGCGATGGAGACGACCATCAGGACGGCGGCCACGCCCGCGCCGCCGAAGCCGATCACCCGCCACACCCCGTTGCCGGACTCCCGACGGTCGATCATCTCGTCGTAGGAGTAGGTGCCCCCGCCGCCGCGGCTGGACCAGATCCGGCACTCGCTGTGCCGGGTCATGGTCTGGCCGTCGCAGGTCGGCGGGGTGTCCGGGTCCGCCTTCCCGACCACCAGGGCCAGGAAGAATCCGAGTGCGATCAGCAGGCCGAAGACGACCACGGCGACGGTCCGGCTGCGGCCGGTGTGCAGCCGCTTGCGTTCGTTGTACGCCGTATCGATCACAGCCTGGGCCATGTTGCCCCCGTCGACCGCCACTGGTCTTCTCCCGTTGTCCACGTCGCCCGCCGGGCCCGGGTGACGGGCCGGACGGGACCCCCGTCCGGGGGCGAGAAGAACCCACCACGAACGGTGCCCGCTTGTCCGGGACTTGGGAAGATCTTGACCCTTCGGTGGTCCGCGCGGCCGTCCGCTCAGTCGCCGACGGCGACCGAGGCCAGGTAGGAGCCCGCCCGGGCCGGGTCGAAGTACCACTCCTCCAGGTCCGCCGGCTCGTCGAAGGCGTTGGCGAACCGGTGGGCCACGGCGGGCGACCGGCCCCCGGCGCCGAGGATCTGGAGGACGTGCGGGGGCGGTGGGGCGAGCAGTTCGTTGCTCCAGGTGGTGGCGGGGGCGGCGAGGTGCCAGAACCTGTCGAAGGCCTCCTGCTGGAAGGCCCGGTCGAAGGGCCCGTCGCCGTGGTCGAGGATCGCCTCCAGGTAGACGGCGGCGCACTTGGCGGCGTTGTTGGAGCCCTGGCCGGCGATCGGGTCGTTGAGGACGACCACGTCCGCGACGCCCAGCACCGAACCGCCGCCGGGCAGTTCGCCGATCGGGTGGCGCACCGCCGGGGTGAAGCGCCCGGCCAGGGTGCCGCCCGCGTCGGTGAGTTCGACGCCGGAGCGGGTGCGGTCGTACTCCCAGGGTGTGAAGGTCTTCATCAACTCCAGGGTCACCCGCAGGTGTTCGGCCGGATCGCGGATCCCGTCGAAGGCGTCCGCCGGGCCGCCCGGTCGGGCCTCCCAGATCATGATGTCGCAGGGCCCGGCCTCGGTCAGGGCGGGCACCATGAACAGCTCGCCGACACCGGGCACCAGGTTGCAGCGCACCGCCGGGTAGTCGTGCTCGGGGCGCGGCCCGAGCCCGTGCACATAGCTGGCGGCCAGCGCGCGCTGCGGCCGCTCGTACGGGGAGCGCGCGTGGTCGCGCTCGAACAGCGAGGCCAGCGCGCCCTTTCCGGAGGCGACCAGCACCAGGGCTCCGCCGAGCAGGGCGAGCGGGCCCATCC
>NZ_JBIVVI010001614.1:0-1609 GCF_044757675.1 Kitasatospora sp. NPDC091257 | reverse complement strand
GTGGGTGCGGTGGACGGTCCGGGGGCGGTCGGACCGCCCGCCAGGAGGTGCGGCGTCAATCCCGGGACCGGACCGCCGGGTTGGCCGTACCGGTGGCTGGTCACGATTGGGACACCGGTGTGTATCATCGGCCGCAAGGGCAGTCTGGCACTCGGCAGCCCGTTCGCGCTCGAAACACAACTGGACTCGTCGGCCCGGTCAGTCAGGCCGGATCCGGCTCTTGAGTCCATCAACGCAAGAAGGACGAGGTCCCGCGGTGAAGAAGCTTCTCCTGGTCGCCCTGGTCGCCCTCGGCGGCTTCTTTGTCTACCGTCAGGTCCAGGCGGACCGCGCCGAGCAGGACCTGTGGACCGAGGCCACCGACCCGGTTCCGGCCGGTCGCTGAGCCCCCGGCGATCTGACGATCGACGAACTCCGGAGGCGCCCGTCGGTGCCTCCCGGGCCGGCCGGCCCGGTCGACGAACCGGACCGGCCGACCCCATGGAACAGCACCGTTCCAGGGGGACGGCGCTGGGAATCGCGCCGGAAACCGGTACGCTAGTGCCCGTTGGCACGCGCGCGGTGCCGTCGAGGGGCATTAGCTCAGTTGGTAGAGCGCTGCCTTTGCAAGGCAGATGTCAGGAGTTCGAGTCTCCTATGCTCCACAATCCACGGCAGTAGCCGATCGGCCGTCGACCAGGATCCTGGTCGACGGCCGATCGGCGTTTCCGGGCGGTCTCCGCACGGTCAGCGCGGCCCGGGGCCGTCCTCGGTGGCGGGGCCGTCGTTCTCGCCGACCGGGCCCCCGTCCGGGCCCTCGGCGCCGGCGTCCGGGCCGGAGCCGTTCACCGGCGCGGACGCGGCGTGTGCGCCGGTGGGCCGGGGCTCCTGCGGTGCCGGGGGCTCGACCAGCCACTCCGGGTTGCTGTGCCGGCGCCACCACTGCCAGGCCACGATGCCGCCGCCGATCGCCAGCAGACCGGCCACGGCCAGGCCGGTGGCCAGGCGGTTGCAGTCCTTCTTCCTGGCGTTCCGGGCGGCCAGCTCGCTGATCTCGGCCGAGCTGACGTTGCCCTGGAGGGCGGTCAGCGCGGCGGCGCCGCGGGTCTGGGCCTCGTGGGCGACCGGGCCGACGGTGGCGCGGGCCTCCTCGACCGCCTGGGCGACCCTGGGGGCCACGGTGGTGCGGGCCTGGTCCGCGGCCCGGGCGGCGGACAGGCGGGCCGCCAGAGCGGCCTCCTGGGCCCGGTGGAGGGCCTTCAGGGCGTTCTGCTGGGCCTCCGGCGGCAGGCTGGCGAAGGCGTGGCCGAACTGCGGGGCGAGATGCCTGTCGTACTGGATGCGGAGGTTGTGGGCGGCCAGCGCGGCCTTCGGGCCCAAGGCGTCCAAGGCGGGGCCGAGGCGCTGCTTGGCGCCGTCCGCGAAGTGTGCGGCGGTGTCCCGGGTCCTGGTGGCCGTCTCTCGGGCCGAATCCGAAAAGCTCACGAGTCTCTCTCCTCCTGGGTGGCGTCCTATATGCACATATCCACCTGAATGCTGATCATGCATCCTGATTTGTCCGACGGCAGGTCGGGGTGGGCCGTTCGCGGGGCCCCGCGGGGTGGCGGAGGGCGCGGGGCGGCGACGGGTG
>NZ_JBIVVI010001613.1:0-1614 GCF_044757675.1 Kitasatospora sp. NPDC091257 | reverse complement strand
GTGCTACGCCGCACCGTCACTGCGCCAATGGCTGTGGACCTGGGCGGACGGAGGCAACGTGTGGGACGAAGCAATCAAGATCATTTAGGTGTGCGTCGACGGCGACCAGGAGTTCGGCCTCCCGGGCCCGTCGCCCGGCGTCGCGCAGCAGCTCGACATAGGTGCTCGTGGGGTTGGTGAAGCCGTCGCCGACGAAGGCCTCGACGGTGATCCGACCGGCGTCGGTGAGGTCCTCGGGGAGGGCCTGGCGGATGAGGAAGTCCATCGGGCCAGTGTGCCGGAGCCCTGGTCGGGGCGGTCCTCCGGGGTCGAACGGCTCGTAGGGACCGGGGCCGCGGCCGGGTCGGCGGTGCCGTACAGCCGCTCGGGCCGGGCCGGGTCGGCCGGGTAGCCGCCCGGGCGGTGGTAGTTGTCGCGGCCGGCCGCCGGGCCGCTGGAGGTCTCGCGGCCGATCAGGAGGCCGAGCAGGCCGAAACCGCCGACGGCCGCGGTCATGGCGAGTGCGCCGATGAGGGTGTCGCTGTCCATGGGCACCACTGTGGCCGGGCGGCGCCGTGGCCACGAGTGGCAGGAACGACCGATCACCTCGAAATCCTGCCATCCGGTTCCTTCCGCCGGGGCGGGCACCGGGGGCATCCTGGTGGGCATGCTGAAGAACGTGGTCGCGGTGGTGCTGGAGGAGGTCCACCCCTTCGAACTGGGCGTGGCCTGCGAGGTGTTCGGCCTGGACCGCACCGCCGACGGGCTGCCGGGCTACGACTTCGCGATCGCCGGGGCCCGTCCGGGGCCGCACGCCACCCACTCCGGCTTCGCGGTGGACGTCCCGTACGGCCCGGAGCGCCTCGCCGGGGCGGACCTCGCGGTGGTCACCGCGGCGAGCATCCGCCGCGACTACCCGGAGCCGCTGCTGGCGGCGCTGCGCGGGGTGGTCGAGGGCGGCGGCCGGGTGCTGTCCATCTGCAGCGGCGCCTTCGTGCTGGGCGCCGCCGGGCTGCTGGACGGCCGTCGTGCCGCCACGCACTGGCGGCACAGCGCGGCGCTGGCCGAGCGCTTCCCGCTGACCGCGGTCGAGCCGGACGTGCTGTACGTCGACGACGACCCGGTGATCACCTCCGCCGGGACGGCGGCCGGCATCGACGCCTGCCTGCACCTGGTGCGCAAGGTGCAGGGTGCCGAGGTGGCCCGGGAGATCGCCCGCCGGATGGTGGTGGCCCCGCACCGGGAGGGCGGGCAGGCCCAGTTCGTGAACCGCCCGCTGCCCGAGGCCGCCGACGCCTCGCTGGCCCCGCTGCTGGACTGGATGCGCCACCACCTGGCCGAGGAGGCCACTGTCGAGCAGCTGGCCGCCCGGGCGCACATGTCGCCGCGCACCTTCGCCCGCCGCTTCCAGCAGGAGACCGGCACCACCCCGCACCGCTGGCTGGTCGGGCAGCGGGTGCTGCTCGCCCAGCGGCTGCTGGAGTCCACCACCGAGCCGGTGGACGCGATCGCCGCCCGCTGCGGCTTCGGCAACGCGGCCGCCCTGCGGCACCACTTCGGCCGCCGACTGGGCACCACGCCGCTGGCCTACCGGCGCTGCTTCGCCGAGCCGGAGCCCCGGGCGGGCTGAGGGGA
>NZ_JBIVVI010001612.1:0-1614 GCF_044757675.1 Kitasatospora sp. NPDC091257 | reverse complement strand
GGCCTGGGCTGGGTTTGGGGGTATCGGGGGTGGGTGGGCCTGACGCGCGTTGTCCGGTCAGTCCCCGTGTACGGCGGGGGCGAACCCGTCCTTTAGAACATGGCGTTGTAGACGCCACCGGCCGCGAGGCCGCCCAGGATCGGGCCGACGACCGGGATCCAGGCGTACGACCAGTCGGAGCCGCCCTTCTTCGGGATCGGCAGCAGGGCGTGCGCGATGCGCGGGCCGAGGTCACGGGCCGGGTTGATCGCGTAGCCGGTCGGGCCGCCCAGCGAGAGGCCGATGCCGACGACGGTGAAGGCGACCATCAGGGTGCCGGTGCCGGACTGGGAGAGGCCGGAGTTGGTGCCGATGGTGAGGATCGCGAAGCAGAGCACGAAGGTGCCGATGACCTCGGTGAGCACGTTCTGGATCGGGTTCCGGATCTCGGGGCCGGTCGAGAAGATGCCGAGGGTGGGCTCCTCGTTCGCGTTGAACTGGCCCAGGTAGGTGACCCAGACCAGTACGGCGCCGATGATCGCGCCGAGCAGCTGGGAGCCGAGGTAGAGCGGCACCTGGCTCCACTCGCCGCTCTTCACCGCGAGCGCGATGGTGACGGCGGGGTTCAGGTGGGCGCCGGACTTCGGAGCCGACATGTAGGCGGCGATGAGGACCGCGAATCCCCAGCCGAAGGTGATCGCCAGCCAGCCGGCGTTGACGGCCTTCGACTTCTTGAGGGTCACGGCGGCGCAGACGCCACCGCCGAGGAGTATCAGGGCGGCGGTGCCGAGGGTTTCGCCGACGAAGACGTCGCCGTTGGAGAACGCGGACACAAAGACTCCCTTGTCCATATGGCCCGGAGGGTAGGTGGGGGCAGGCGGCCGGTCGATCGCTGTGCGGATGAGCGCACTGTGGGAGCGATCTCTCCGGCCATCGTTCGACAATGTCGACCGTCATGCGGAAGCTTCCTCCCCAGGTCGCCCCCACGTCAAGGCAGGGTTACGCAGCTGTGACCCTCGCCTCGGCAGGTCCGTCGACGTTACCGAGCGGAGCGCCCCGAAACGGGACAAAACGCCAGAGGCGCGGACAGGGCTCCCGCCCGTCCGCGCCTCAGCGTGACGAATCGACGGCCCTCGGCGGGCCGTCCGTGGATGTGCTCAGAACCGCCCGGCGCCCAGGTCGCGGGAGATCGCCCGCGCCGCGCTGCGCACCGAGGCCACCAGCGAGGGCTTCACGAAGCCGTCCTCGCAGACCCGCTCGACCGCCCCGCTGATGCACACCGCGCCCACCGGGTTGCGCCGCCGGTCCTGGATCAGCGCGCCGATCGAGGCCACGCCCTCCCAGGTCTCCTCGATCGAGTCCGCCCAGCCGCGCTCCCGGATCAGCGCGCACTCGGCGTCCACGTCGGCCGCCCCGGTCAGCGTCCGCACGGTGTACGACTCGTACGGCCCGTCGCCCAGCTCCCCGCGCGCCACCGGGTCGTAGGCCACCAGCACCTTGCCCAGCGCGGTGCTGTGCAGCGGCTGCATCGAGCCCACCTCCAGCACTTGCCGGGTGTCGTCCGGCCGGAACACGTGGTGCACGATCAGCACGCCCTGCTGGTGCAGCACCCTCAGGTAGACCGTCTCCCCGGAC
>NZ_JBIVVI010001611.1:0-1622 GCF_044757675.1 Kitasatospora sp. NPDC091257 | reverse complement strand
CGTCGGGCGCGTCGGCGACATCCGCGCGGTCTTCCACACCGCCGGCGTGATCAGGGCGACCAGGCTGGCCGACACGACACCGGCGGAGTGGCCGGGGATGTCCTCGATCTCGGCGGTCAGGCCGGGGAGGTCGAGGGCGATGGGCGGGGTGCTCTGGACGGCGAGCACGATCTGCGGGTACCCGACGGGCATGGGGACGCCGCGCTCCCGCAGCGGTTCGACCAGCAGGCCGAACGGCATCAGGGAGTGGTCGAGGGCGGAGGCGATCGCCTCGGCGGCGCGGTCCACCAGGCCCGCGAAACCGCTCTCGCCCCGGGTCGGCACCAGGATCGGCATGCTGCTGGTGAGCAGGCCGACCACCTGCTCGTCGACCGGCCGCCGACGGTTGGCGTTGGAGAGCAGGATCAGCACCTCCGGCGCGCCGCTGAGCGAGCCGAGCAGCCGGGCGAACGCGGCGACCACGACGGCCGAGGCGGTGGCGGAGCGCGCGGCGGCGTAGCGCCCGATCTCCTCGGCCACGGGCGCCGGGATCCGGAACTCGGCCGTCTCACCGTGCCCGGAGCGCCGTTCGGGACGGGGCCGGTCGGTGGGCACGTCCACCGAGAGCGAGGCGCCGCCGAGGGCCTCGGCCCAGTGGTCGGCGGCCGCCGCCATGGAGGCCCGGTTGACGACCGTCCGCTCCCAGCAGGCGTGGTCGGTCATCCGGCCGGCCTCTCCCGGCAGCGGCCCGCCCGTGCGGTAGAGCGCGCTCAGGTCGGCCAGCACGGTGGCCAGCGACCAGCCGTCGAGCGCGATGTGGTGGATGGTCAGCAGCAGCACCCACTCCTGCGCCGCCGGGCGCAGCAGTCGGGCGCGCAGCAGCGGGGGCGCCGTCAGGTCGAAAGGGCGGCCGACCTCGGCCTCCAGGGCCGCGGCGAGGGCCGCGTCCCGTTCGGCGGGGGCGAGCCCGCGCAGGTCCTCGACCGGGACGTCCAGCGGGGTGTTCGGCAGCACCTGCTGGAGCCCGCCGAGCTCGGTGTCCACGAACCGGGTCCGCAGGCTCTCGTGCCGCTCGGTGACCGCCGTCAGCGCGGCGGCCAGCCGCCCGGGCTCCAGCGGCCCGCGCAGGGTGATCCGCTGGAGGATGTTCCACACCGCGGGGTCGGCCGCGTCGCCGTGGGCCTTGCGCAGCCGCCACTGGGTCACCCCGGCCGGCGCGGCGGACAGCGCCTCCCCGGCGCCGGTCAGGGTGGTCAGCAGCCGGTCGCGGTGGGCCCGGACGAGGCCGGTGACCTCCTCGTCCATCGCGCCGGCGGGGGCCAGGTAGCCGAGCCGCTCGCCGGTGGTGCGCAGCACGATCTCGCGTTCGTCGAGCAGGCGCAGCAGCCGCGCCCAGCCGTCCTCCGCCGTGCTCGCCGCGTCCTCTCCTCGAACGTCCTCCGCCGTGCTCACAGGGTCCCCTCCTCGAAGGCCGGGGCCGGGTGCTGCTCGGCGGCCGGCTCGTGGGCGGCCATCGCGCGGACGGTCGGGCGGCGGAAGAAGTCCAGCACGCCGATCCGCAGCCCGGTCTCCTCGCGGACCCGGTTCAGCAGCCGGGTGGCGGCCAGCGAGTGCCCGCCCAGGTCGAAGAAGGAGGTCTCCAC
>NZ_JBIVVI010001610.1:0-1623 GCF_044757675.1 Kitasatospora sp. NPDC091257 | reverse complement strand
CTCGTCGAGCAGAACGCTGGTCTCGAAGGCGCCGTCCGGGCCCTGGCGGATGGGGGTGAGGAGGGCGTCCAGGCCCCGCCAGGCGGCCTTGCCCTGGGTGTGCCGGCGCGGCCTGCGTTCGGGCAGTGCCGACACGGACTTCTTGGCGGGCGCGGTGAACGTCCAGGCGGTGTGCGGCTCCTGTACGGACAGGGCCGTGAGTCGGTCTCCGGCGCTGATGACCACCCGGGCGACCTTCAGCCGGCCGGAATCGTTCTCGTGCGGGATGAGCCGGATCCGCCGGGCCTGCCAGGTCCACAGGTCGAGCAGGCCCTCGGCCGCGCGCGGCTTCCAGGAGGGGCCGTGCGGACCCCTTGTCCACTGCGGGGCTCCGAGGACACCGATCGGCGTGACCGGCAGGTTCAGCAGAAGGGTCTCGTACAGGGTGCGCCCGATGGGGATGATGACGCCGAGCTGGCCGAGCGGACCGGTGGGATTCCCGGTCGTCTTGCCCGCCTTGACCTGGTCGTCGCCGACGACGCCGGTCTTGATCGCCGCGGTGTCCCAGCAGTGCGTGTGCACGAGCCAGTGGGCAGCCTGGGCCGGCGTCAGATCGAGCGGGTCCGCGTCGGTGCGGCTGGCGAAAACTGGCACGTTGTTGCCGCTCGCCGCGGTCGCCACCAGGGCCGCAGAGCCCTTCGTCTCGTCCTTGGCAGTCCGTAGCCCGGCGACCTGTGCGAACGGGTCGACCGGATCGAAGAGGTCGAACTTCGCGCGGTGCTCGTCTAGGTACGCCTGGAGCATGTTCAGCTCGTCCTCGGTGAACCCGTCCTTCTGCGCGAGCCGGTCACCCTTCTCCCGCAGCGTCCGGGGTGCGCCGGTGGCGTGGGCGACGACGGGCAACAGGACCTGGCGCAGGACGGCCGGCAGCTGGGTGGAGAACTCGACGACGAGGCCTTCCAGCTCGTGGGCACGGGCCAGGGCCTCGGCGATCCCCAGCTCCACGGGCGGCCCCCCGCCGACGGGGCGCACCGCCAACCACGGTTCGTCGACAAGGTTGTACCCAGGCACGCGCTGTTCTCCCAACTAGCCATGTTTAGCTCGTTGCTGGTTCATCGTGGCACCCGCGACTCTCCGGTGTGAGGCGAATGCTTGAATTGCCCCTCGGTCCCGCGGGTTTCATGCGCGGGGATGGCCCCTGGCCGTGTTTGCGAGCCGGGTTCGGCTGCAAGTAGGCCCCGCGCTCGCGGGGTTGGGGGTGTGTGGGCGGAGCGGCACTGCGTCTGTTCCGCCCACACGACCCGCTACCGGTACGGTCTTCCTCCGCTCACCACGAGGCCGAGCAGGTCGTCGTAGCGCAGCCGGAAGTCTCCGATGACCGCCTCGCCCTGACCGTCGAGCTCCAGGGCCAGGCTGTAGCGCAGCCACGGATGGTCCCGCCATCCCGGCAGGGGGCCGAGTGCCTGCTTCGCCGGTTCGGTCAGCCTGACGGGAAGGCGCACCGTCCCGGAGAGCACGTCGTCGACCACCGCCGCGGCGACTTCGCCGTTCGGCCCGAGCCTGCGGCCCGTCACCGCCCGGAAGCCGCCCTCCTCCCGGTGGACCAGGACCACCTCCACGCTGGGGTCCCCGTCCCGGACGAGG
>NZ_JBIVVI010001609.1:0-1624 GCF_044757675.1 Kitasatospora sp. NPDC091257 | reverse complement strand
GCCGCAGGGGCGAGGCCCCTGCGGCCGCCGGTGCGGTGCGGGTTCGATCAGGAGTGGGTGACGCTGCCGCAGGCGAAGGGCGAGAGCGGCAGGAAGCCGTAGCTCTGGATGTCCGTGGCACCGTTGGTGCAGATCCAGCCACCGGCGCCGAAGATGGCGCGCAGGGCGGTGCCGTGGGCGTCCGTGGCGTTCCACTCGGCGTCACGGAAGACGTTGTAGACCACGCGGCCGTACTGGGTGGCCACGAAGGTGTCGCTGATGACCTTGTTCACGGTGTCGACCGGCGCCTTGCCGTCGATGTTGCGGATGGTCAGCGGGCCCTGGACGTCGGCGCCGGTGCCCTTGCCGAAGTACACCTGGCCGATGTAGTGGGCGACGGAGTAGGGGACCAGCGCGTTGGCGTCGTTCAGCTGGGTGTCGCTGCCCTGGTTCTCCTGGACGCTGCTGTTGACGCAGGCGCCCGGGGTGAGCGGGGTGACGCCACCGTTGATGGCGGTCAGGAAGAAGGAACGGGTGCCCGAGCCGGTCTGCGGCAGGAAGGGCTTGATCGTGACGTTCGGGAGCGACGCGCTGATCTGGTTCCACTTGGTGACCGTGCAGGAGTAGATGTCCTTCAGGTTCGCCGTGGTGAGGTTCGCCGGGGCGTTGCCACCGGTCTTGGCGGCCCAGGAGACCGCGTCCTGCGCCAGCGCGACGAAGTCGTCGGTGGTCGGGTCGGTGGCCACCGGGCCGCGCGAGGAACGGGCGAAGTCCACGGTGGCGCTGGTGTTGGCGTTCAGCGCGGTGATGCCGGCGCCGGAGCCGTTCGGGCGGGTGATCGCGGTGGCACCGGTCTTGGTGGTGATGGTGCCGGCCGGGATCGCGTCCCAGCTGTAGAGGCGCGGGGAGGTGGAGCTGGTCAGCGACGCGTTGTAGGCGGCGGCGAGCTGGTTCAGCACCGACTGGGTCGTGTCGGAGCCGACGCCCACGATGTCGATGGCGCGCGGGGTGACACCGGTGGCCGGGTCGGCGACGGCGGTGCCGCCGACGACGGTGGCGAGGGAGGTCGCCAGCGCGGCGACGGTGAGCAGCTTGGCAGCGGTCTTACGCATGTTCCTCTTCCTCCGGGGGAGAGACGTACATCGCGTGAAACCCGTACTCCGTTCGGGAGTTCGGGGCCGTGTGGCCGCGTCCGCTGCGGCCTCGCCGGCAGTGCCGATCCTGTCCGCCGGGGAGGTTCCGCCGGAAGAGAGGTCGAGCCCGGCCGGTGAATGTCGACTCATCGGTTCGGCGAGGTTTAGCCACTGGTCAGCGTGCACGTGACAGGGGCACTGCCGGGGCTCCGAGCCCGGTCGACGTTCTTCTCCAGGAGGCTGCTCGGAGTGTTGCCGGAAACCTGCCCTTCACCGGAACAGCACGGACGGAGATCCGATGGAGGATCCCCTTCCGGGAGCGGGATCCGATGGAGGATCCCCTTCCGGGAACGCCGAAATGACGGTCCGTCATCCGACTCGGACCGTCATCGACTCAAACGCTCACAGCGGCCAGCGGCCGTCCCGCCCGGACCGTCGCAACTCCTGCCCCACCCACTGGAGTCCGGCCAGGAACCCCTCGACCCCCGCCTGGCACTGGTCCCGCCGCAGGT
>NZ_JBIVVI010001608.1:0-1627 GCF_044757675.1 Kitasatospora sp. NPDC091257 | reverse complement strand
CCCCTGACAAGCACCGCCACCGGCGGTCGCCCCCACGCGAGACGCACAGCGCCGCGTCCGAATCACCCCCCTGCCGTGACATCTCAATTCGAGGTCCTCGCTCCCGCCCATGCCGGTGGGCGCCGACCGCAGGTGGCGTGCCGCACGGTTGCCCCGTCCACGCCCCACCCGTCACAGCTCTCGGCCCGTTCCCTTGCGGTCTCCGTCGGCGCACCGCGCCCCGGAGCCTTCCCCGTGACGTGCCGCCCCGAGGAAGGTCTCCCGCATGAACCGCTCCACTCGCTCCTCGTACCAGAACGCCAACTCCCGTTCCAGCCGCGCCCACGGAACCCGCGCCGGTGGCAGCTCCTTCTACGGAGACCGGCCCTCCGGCGGCCGTACCGCCCGCCAGGGCTCCTCCGCCCAGCATGAGTTCGCGATGCCGGTGAGCACCACCCCGGCACTCCCGGCCGTCGAGGCGTTCGCCGAACTGGACATGCCCAAGGCCCTGCTCTCCACGCTGACCCGGCAGGGCGTCACCGCGCCGTTCCCGATCCAGGCCGCGACGCTCCCGAACTCGCTGGCCGGACGCGACGTCCTGGGCCGGGGCCGCACCGGCTCCGGCAAGACCATCGCGTTCGGCCTCGCCGTGCTGGCCCGCACCGCCGGGCAGAAGGCCGACCCCCGCCAGCCGCTGGCCCTGGTGCTGGTCCCCACCCGCGAGCTCGCCCAGCAGGTCACCGACGCCCTCACCCCGTTCGCGCACGCGGTACGGCTGCGGATGACGACCGTGGTGGGCGGGACGTCGATCGGCCGCCAGGCCCAGGCGCTGAACCGCGGGGCGGAGATCGTGGTGGCCACGCCCGGCCGGCTCAAGGACCTGATCCAGCGCGGCGACTGCCGGCTGGACCGGGTCGACATCACGGTGCTCGACGAGGCCGACCAGATGGCCGACCTGGGCTTCCTGCCCCAGGTCACCGAACTCCTCGAACAGGTCGCCGAAGGCGGCCAGACCCTGCTGTTCTCCGCCACGCTGGACCGCAACGTCGACCGCCTGGTGCGGCGCTTCCTGAAGGACCCGGTCACCCACTCCGTGGACCCGTCCGCGGCGACGGTCAGCACCATGGAGCACCACGTGCTGCAGGTGCAGAACTACGACAAGAACGCCACGATCGCCCACATCGCCTCGCGTGACGGCAGGGTGATCATGTTCACCGACACCAAGCACGGCGCGGACGGCCTGGTCGAGAACCTGCTCGCGAACGGGGTCAAGGCCGCCGCCCTGCACGGCGGCAAGTCCCAGCCCCAGCGCACCCGCACCCTGGAACAGTTCCGCACCGGCCAGGTCACCGCGCTGATCGCCACCAACGTCGCCGCCCGCGGCATCCACGTCGACGGCCTCGACCTCGTCGTCAACCTCGACCCGCCGGGCGACCACAAGGACTACCTGCACCGCGGCGGCCGCACCGCCCGGGCCGGCGAGTCCGGCACCGTCGTCACCCTCGTCCTGCCCAACCAGCGCCGCGCGATGGCCCGCATGATGACCACCGCCGGCATCACCCCCGTCACCACCAGGGTCACCGCCGGTGACGAGGAGCTCGTCCGCATCACCGGCGCCCGGGTGCCCACCGGCGTGCCCGTCGTGATC
>NZ_JBIVVI010001607.1:0-1628 GCF_044757675.1 Kitasatospora sp. NPDC091257 | reverse complement strand
CCCGGCACCGGCCCCGGCCGGGCCGCCGCCCAAGACCTACGAGCCCGGCTACCCCGGCCTGCTCGCCCGGCTCTGGGACACCGCCGGCCACGCCCCCGACACCATCCTCACGTCCGTGCAGCAGTACGCCGACGACAGACCGGACTTCCAGGCCGTCGTCGTCGCGCGGCAGGGCAAGGCGGTCCCGAAGGTCGACGAGGCCAGACTCGCCGCAGCCTTCGACTTCCCGCCCGGCACCGTCACCCTGACCCCGGTCCCCGGCTCCGGTCCGGGCCGGATGCTGCTCACCGCCCGTCCCACTCTCGCCGCCGAGGAGCAGGCGTGGACGTTCGAGCGGCTGTGGGCGGAGAAGGTCGCCGCCGACGGCGGCGCCGCCCCCGGCATGCACCTGGTCGACCACCGGCGCGAGCCCAACCGGATCGTCGCCCGCGTCGAAGCCGCCGAGGGCCGCCTGGTCGACCTGCCGCAGCGCCCGATCGCCCGCGCCCTCGGCATCAAGGACCACGACCTGGTCGTCGTGGAGACCGACGGCCTGGGCGACGGCGTCGTCTCCTTCTACGAGGAGCACCCGCTGATCGACATCCGCTGCGCCACCGTCGAGGACCTGACGATGGACGCCGACGGGCGGATCCAGACCGGGCTGCGCCACGACGGCCGGCCCTCAAGGATCCCGCTGTACGACCCGGCCCTCGGCGCGGTCACCGACCTTTTCGTCGGCGCGCCGGGCGCCGGCAAGTCGGTGACCCTCAACACGATCATCGCCGCCGAGCGGATCTCCGGTGTCGTGTCGATCGTCGCGGACGCGCAGGACGGCATGTCGCTGCCGGAGGCCAACGGGAGGGTGTACTCGTTCGGCGCCGGGATCGCGGCGGTCGGCGCGACGCTGGCCGCCGCGTACGCGGTCGCCAAGTACCGGCAGAAGGTCAGCTCGGAGAACGGCTGGGGCGCGTTCGAGCTGAACAAGCCGTGGTCGCTGGCGAACCTGACGCTGGACGAGCTCAACCTGATCCTCGCCTCCGACGCGGACGTGCCCAAGGACTTCAAGCTGTGGGTCGTCGGCCTGATCTCCGCCTTCCAGTCCACGGGGCGCAAGATGGGCTTCGGGATCCGCTTCGCCGCGCAGTCCATCCACCTGGAGGACCTCGGCGACAAGGACAAGATCAGGGCGAACGCGAAGAACGGCACGGTCAGCCTCGGGCGCACCAACTCCAGCACCACGCAGCACATGGCCGCCGACGGCGTCCTGCCGCCCGGCATGCGCATCGAGCCGATCCCGCGCTACTTCCGCGCTGCCGACGCCATCGACGCCGCGTTCAAGGGCGAAGAGGCCGCCCGCGGCCCGGTCACCGCCGGCGTCGCCTGGCTCATCCAGGGCGGCCAGCTCTACAAGGCCCGCACCTTCAAGGCCGTCAAGGAAGGCAAGACCTTCCCCGGCCTGATCGCCCTGTACGAGAGCGCCCCGATCCCGGTCCTCACCCCGGAAGAGGACGCCACCTTCCAGGCCGAGTACGCCCAGGCCCTCGCCAAGGCCGAGCGGCTGCTGCGCGGCGAAGCCGACAGCAAGGACGCGGCACCCACGGCCCGGCCGGCTCCACCTCCCGCTCGCGCTCTGGCTCGCGCCCCGCACC
>NZ_JBIVVI010001606.1:0-1631 GCF_044757675.1 Kitasatospora sp. NPDC091257 | reverse complement strand
GTGCCGGCGGCGGGTGCCTGGGTGACCGCTCCTCCGGCCCGGGCGGGGGAGGTGAGGGCGAGGCCGGAATTGGCGTTGGTGATGGTGTAGCCGCTGGTGCGGTCGCCGCGGACGCGGAAGGCCTGGTTGGGGCTGGACATCCGTGACACGTCGGCGGGGTCGACGGTGACGGCGGTGCAGTGGAACTGGATCAGGGGGGTGCCGGCGGTGGTGCTCGACCCGGTCACGTCCAGGCACTGGTCGCTGTGCACCGGGCGCAGGTTCCAGCCGCCCAGGGCGGCCCTGAAGGTGAAGGCCTGGTTGGGGTTCCCGGTGGGGGAGAAGCCGAGCAGGGGTGCCTGGTCGGCGACCGAGGAGCCGGAGACGTCGAGGTAGAGGCCGGTGGAGCGGTTCACGACGCGGTAGCGCTGGTCGAGCTTCGGGTCCTCGAAGCCGTAGGACGTGGGCAGGAGGTAGGAGCCGCGCCACGTCGAGTCGGCGTAGTACTGGCGCCGGTACCAGTCGGCGTAGTCCGGTCGGCAGGAGCCGCCGCGGTGGATCTCGTCGTCGTACGGGCAGTAGGCCTCGAAGACCTGCTGCTTGCGGGCCTGCGCCGGGCCGTCCAGGTTGGGGGCCGACTCCCGGGCCAGGTAGTCCCGGTAGTAGGTCATGCGCGGCCAGGTCCCGCCGCGACGGTTCAGGGCGCCGAGCAGCAGCCTGGTCGTCGCGACGTGGTCGGGGTGGAAGTTCCCGTCCATGGAGCTCCGCTGGTGGTCCGCCGACGGATCCTCGGTGTTGATCACGGTCGGCCCGTAGTCGTCGATGACGCCCTGGACGAAGGCGAGGACCTGCTCGCGGCTCAGCCGCTGCTGCACCGGCGCGTCCGCGCCCGGGACGGGCCAGGCCTCCCGGCCGTCCGCGTACAGCGCCCACAGCTGGCCCTTGAACATCGTGCCGGCGTCGTTGGACGCGGCGGCGTCGGGCACGCGCAGCTCGACCGTGGAGATCCGGCCGCCCAGCGACCAGGTCGTCGCCCGCACGCCCGCCGCCGAGTAGGGCGCGTGCTGCCAGTCGCCGGGGATGCCGGCGGCCGCCCGGTAGGCCTCGCGGTCGCCGGCCTCACGGCTTTCCATGTAGGCGTACTTGTCGGCGTCCGTGGGATGCGCCGCGACGTCGTCCCGGCTGTAGTACGAGCCGACCAGGAACAGGGTCCGCACGCAGACGTCGGGGTTCGCCAGGTCGTGGATCAGGTCGGGGGTCAGGAAGAGCAGGTCGTCGTCGTGGTGGGCGACCACGTCCAGCACCCGGCCGCCCGAGCACGGTGCGGCGGGCGCCGCGCCGGCCTGCGGGGCGGCCACGACTCCCGCTGCCAGCAGGACGGTCGACAGGACGCCGGAGACCCGGCCGGTGAATCGCACAATCTCCCCCTCGGTGCCTCGGTGCCTCGGTGCCTCGGTGCCTCGGTGCCTCGGTGCCTCGGTGCCGCGGGGCACCGGGCCGGGATGCTCCCGGCAGCACCACGCATCATCCGTCAACGCACGGACCGGCGGGGGCACGTCGGCGGGGTGTGGCGGGGGTCTCAGTAGCGGCCGGTCGATGGTGACCCGGTGTGACGGCGGCGGGCCCGTCAGCGATGCCGCCGAACCCGGGGC
>NZ_JBIVVI010001605.1:0-1636 GCF_044757675.1 Kitasatospora sp. NPDC091257 | reverse complement strand
CCCTCCCGCCCACCGCCACCTGGCAGGACCGCACACAGGCCCAGGCCACCGCCCTGCGCCTGAGCATCAAACAGCACCCCGGCGGCGCCCAACTCCTCGCCGAGAGCCCCGGCATGCTCAGCACCGGCGCCCTCTCCCTGATGGAACGCCTCCTGCGCACCCTCCTGGACGCCGGCCTGCCCGCCGAGCACTGCGCCATCGCCGCCGACACCCTGCTCAGTCACGTCACCGGCTTCGTCCTCCAGGAACAGAACCAGCCCGCGACACCCCCACCCGTCACCGCCGAGCTCTACACCGAACTGCGCGAACGGTTCCCCCTCCTCATGGACCCGTCCATGCCCCGCCACAGCCAGGACGAGAAGTTCGCGCGAAGCGTCCGCCTGCTCTGCGCCGGCATCGCGACGCTCCCCTAGGCTGACGGCATGTCGAACCACGCCCTCGCCGAACGCCACCGGCTCGCCCAACTCCTCACCGCCGCCGGGCCGGACGCGCCCACGCTCTGCGCCGGGTGGACCACCCGGGACCTCGCCGCCCACCTGGTGGTCCGGGAGCGCCGGCCCGACGCGGCGGCCGGCATCCGGGTCGGGGCGCTGGCCGGGTGGACGCGGCGGGTGCAGGACGGGTACGCCGAGCGGCCGTACGAGGAACTGGTGCGGCTGTTCCGGGCCGGGCCTCCGGTCTACTCCCCGTTCGCCCTGCCCGGCGCGGACGAGGCGGCGAACACCGTGGAGTACTTCGTCCACGCCGAGGACGTCGTACGGGCGGCCGAGGACTGGACCGCTCAGCCCGTACCGCCCGGGCGCGCCGAGGCCCTCTGGCGCCGCCTCCCGCTCATCGCCCGCCTGGAGGCGGGCCGCCGCTCCCCCGTCCGCCTGGCACTCACCCACCCGGACGGCCGTTCCCTCACCGTCGGCCCGGCCGGAGCCGCCACCGTCCGCGTCACCGGCGAACCCGGCGAGCTGGTGCTCTTCACGTACGGCCGCGGGGCCCTGACCGCCCTCACCGTCGACGGCGCCTCCGACGCCGTCGAGGCCCTGCGCCACGTCCTTCCGCTGCCCCCGAAGTAGCGGCGGCAGAGGGTCGGTGCGGCCTCTCGGCAGAGGGTGGGCGGTCAGCTTCCGGGGCGGCCCTTGGAGACGAACAGCTGGACGACGCTGTTCGCCGCCGCGGTGCGCCCGACCTGCGGCTCGGAGTTGACGACCGACCCGGCGGGCACCTTCCAGTCGGTGAGTTCGTGGACCTCGTAGCGCAGCCCGGCCGCGTCCAACAGCCGGGTGGCGGCGTCCCGGGACAGGCCGGCGACCGCGGGGACGGTCACGGTCGCGGTGCCGGGCGCGGGCGGGGCGGCGGGGGAAGGGGCGCCTTCGGTCGCCGACGGCGCGGGAGCGGACGCCGACACCGGAGCGGAAGGAGCGGAAGAAGCGGCAGGGGAGGCGGGCGAGGCAGGGGCCGGTGGCGCGGACTGGACGGCCGGGCCCGGCGCGGTCCCCGCCGGGCCGCCGCCGCCCGGCGATCCGGGCAGGAGCAGGGCCGCGCCCGTCGCGATGGCGGCCACCGCCGCCACCGCCGCGACCCCGGTGAGAGCGGTGCGACGGCGCATCGCGCGCCGGATTCCGGCGGCGTCGATCACGGGGGT
>NZ_JBIVVI010001604.1:0-1639 GCF_044757675.1 Kitasatospora sp. NPDC091257 | reverse complement strand
CCCTACCCGCACAGCCCCGAGGCCCCGTCACCCGACGTCACCGACCTCGCCGGACACCCGGACGGCGGCTTCACCGCCACCGGCCACCTCCGCCAGGACGGGCCGCTGCCCTACGCCAGCGGCTACCTGCGCGCCAACGGCGGCACCGGACTGCTCTGGACCGGGCTCACCCCGCGCATGCACCCCGAGGACTTCCGTACCGGAGACCTCGGCCACGGCCGCAACTGGCCGATCGGCTACCACGACCTGGAACCCCACTACCGCGAGGCCGAACGGGAACTCGGTGTCGCCGCCGACGCCGAGGAGCAACGCCGCGCCGTCGGACTGCCCATCCCGGACGGCTACGACTTCCCGATGCGCGCCGTTCCGGCGAGCTTCCTCGACCGGCAACTGGCCCGCGTCCTCGACGGACGGACCGTCCGCGACCCCGCCGTGCCCGGCCCCGCCCGGCTCGCCGTCACCGCCACCCCGCACGCCCGCAACGGCGTGCCGACCAGGCCCGGATCCGCCGACGGGCCGCTCTGCGCGGGCAGCGCAAGCTGCGTCCCCGCCTGCCCGACCGGCGCCAAGTACACCCCGCTGCGCACCCAGGCCCGCTGGGCGGCCGGGGTCGAACTGCGTACGGAGGCCGTCGTCAGCCGGGTGCTGGCCGACCCGGAGACCGGGCGGGCCGGGGGAGTCGAGTACCTTGCGGGCGGGACGGCCCACCGGGTGGAGGCGGACCTGGTCGTCCTCGCCGCGCACGCGATCGAGAACGCCCGGCTGCTGCTCCTGTCCGGCCTGGCCAACCGCAGCGACCAGGTCGGCCGGAACCTGATGGACCACCCGGCCCTGCTCACCTGGGGGCTGATGCCCCGCCCGGTCGGCCCCTACCGCGGACCCGGCTCCACCAGCGGCCTGGAGGCGTTCCGCTTCGGCCCCGGGCGGGAGCGCCGGGCGCCGTTCCGGATCGAGATCGGCAACTGGGGCTGGTCCTGGGCGGGCGGCGCGCCGGAGGCCGAGGCGGCGGCGCTGCTCGCGGCGGGCCTGCGCGGCAAGGAGCTCCGCGACCGCCTCGGTGACCGGCTGGGCCGTCAGTTCTCGCTCCAGTTCGAGCTGGAGCAGCCCGCGGACCCCGCCAACCGGGTCACCCTCGACCGGGACCGGCGCGACCTGCTCGGTCTGCCGGGCCCGGCCATCCGCTACGACCTCTCGGAGTACGTCCGCGAGGGGATGGCCTCCGCCCGGGCCGTCTCCGACCAGCTGTTCACCCTGCTCGGCGCCGAGGACCACACCGCCTACCCGGCGGCCGGATGGCCGGGACGGCTCGAACACCGGGGAAGCGTCCACGGCTACCGCGGCGCCGGCCACGCCGGAGGCACCCACATCATGGGCGACTCGCCCGCGACCTCGGTGGTCGACCACTGGCAGCGCTGCTGGGAGCACCCCAACCTGTACGCCGTCGGCTGCGGCTCGATGCCCTCCCTGGGCACCTCCAACCCCTCGCTCACCATGGCCGCCCTCGCGCTGCGCAGCGCCGAGCGGATGCACCACGACCTGCTGGAGCTGCACCGCCCAGCGAGAGGCCGATGCCGACGACGGTGAAGGCGACCATCAGGGTGCCGGTGCCGGACTGGGAGAGGCCGGAGTTGGTGCCGAT
>NZ_JBIVVI010001603.1:0-1642 GCF_044757675.1 Kitasatospora sp. NPDC091257 | reverse complement strand
GACGGCCACCCCCGAGACCAACCCGACACCGAACCCTCTTCCCCTCCCCGACGCCCTTCCGATGGGGTCCGCAGCCTGGGGGGAGAGCATGCGGACCGCCGGGTGCGTCGGCCGGGTCGCAACGATCCGGCCGACGCGTCGGGAGCGGACGCGGTCGGAGCCTTCCGGCTCCGCGCGCAGTGCCCCATCTCGAACTCCGCGGTTCCGCCGTGGACCTCACCCACGGCATCGCGCGTTCACTCCCGTGCCCAGGAGACCCTCCCTGTCCACGCCGATAACACTTTCTTCCGATCGCTTCCCCAGGACATTCAGTTGACGGTTCATCACCTCGACCGAGGCACGCCATGGCCGGCACCTCACCGGCGCCTCACCGGGCCCGCACCGGGCCCGCCGGGCAGGAACCGCACGGCAACCGCCGAACGGCGGACCCGCAGGCTCACTCCCGGGCCTGCGGGTCCGCCGACACCCCCTCGGGAAGCTTGTACCGAACGGTCCGTTTCCTCATACTTCCGGACAGCGCCGATCAGGAGCTGATCATCCGCCGTGCTTCCGGAGAGCAACGACCGGGGTCCGCCCATCCCCTGACCGCGCTTCACGGCCCCAACCCTCAGGGCCGTCACCCCCTCAGGAGGAGATCGGTGAGGACCACGCGCACCACGCCCCGCACCGGCAGCACACGCCGCTTCCGCCTGCTCGCCGCGGCCCTCGGCCTGCTGACCGCGACCGCGGTCGCCGCGCCGGGCGCCGCCGCCGCTCCCACCCGCACCGCCGAACCGGAACAGCTCTCGGCGATCAGCGACGCCATTCTGAACGCCGAGGTCGACGGCACGGCCTGGTACGTCGACGAAGCCGCCGGACGCGTCGTGGTGACCGCCGACAGCACCGTCTCCCCGTCCTCGCTCGCCCGGCTGATGAAGGCCGCCGGCCCCTCCGCGCCCAACCTCGACGTCCACCGCGTCCCCGGCGTGTTCACCCCGCTGCTCGCCGCCGGCGACGCCATCTACGGCGGCGAGTACCGCTGCTCGCTCGGCTTCAACGTGGTGAGCGGCAGCACCTACTACTTCCTCACCGCCGGGCACTGCGGCAACGTCGCCCCCGACTGGTACACCGACGTCGCCCACAGCACCCTGATCGGCCCCACCATCGGCTCGACCTTCCCCGGCCACGACTACGCGCTGGTCCGCTACGACAACAGCGCCCTCAGCCACCCGGGCGGCTTCACCTCCGCCCCGAACGCCGTCGTCGGCGAGGCGGTGAAGCGCACCGGCTCGACCACCGGCACCCACGGCGGCACCGTCACCGGCCTCAACGCCACCGTGCGCTACACCGACGGCAGCACCGTCCGCGGCCTGATCCAGACCAACGTCTGCGCCGAGGCCGGCGACTCGGGCGGCCCGCTGTACGACGGCACCAAGGCGCTCGGCCTCACCTCGGGCGGCAGCGGCGACTGCACCTCCGGCGGGACGACCTTCTACCAGCCGGTCAACGCGGCGCTCTCCGCGTACAACGTCAGCGTGTACTGACCCGAGCCCTTCCGCCCGAGCCGTGGGGGGGCCGCCCCCCCGGGGGGGGGGCCCCCCCCGGCCCCCCCCCGGCGGGGGCGGGCCCCCGCACCGCCGCCCACGACCAAAACGGCCCGCGC
>NZ_JBIVVI010001602.1:0-1646 GCF_044757675.1 Kitasatospora sp. NPDC091257 | reverse complement strand
GGGATGAGGTCCACCCGCCACTGGGGGCGCCAGTCGGCGTCCATGCAGGCCACCAACTGGTCGGGCCGGTGGTCGTGGACCAGCCTGGCGATGAAGTCCAGCAGCCCACGGACGGCGTTGACCGGCTCACCCTGCGGCGAGCGCAGGGTGTCCGGTACGCCGAAGTAGGCCCGGAAGTACAGGCTGGCGGAGTCGAGCAGCATCAGTCGCGGTGCGGTCACGACTCAGCATCATGCCGCACCGCGGTGACGGACGGGTGTTGTCAGTGCTCGTGCGGTCCGGCGCGGTGGACCGGGCCGTGGGCGTCGGTGCAGTGCTCGACGGTGGAGTCGGCCGGGGTGGTGATCTGCAGCAGCGCGCCCGCCTCGTCCTCGCCGACGTGGTCGACCTGGAGGGTGGAGTGGGTGATGCCGTACTCCTCCGAGAGCCGGCGCTGCAGGGAGCGCCGCACCGCGTGGCAGTCGCCGCCGGGGGTGACCAGGATGTGCGCGGACAGGGCCGGCTGACCGGAGGTGATCTCCCAGATGTGCAGGTCGTGGATCTCCTCGACCAGCGGCTCGGTGACCATCCGGTCGGCCACCGCGTCCGGGTCGATCCCCGCCGGGGCGGCCTCCAGGAAGATCCGCCCGGAGTCCCGGACCAGCGCGATGCCGGCCTTGAGCATCAGCGCGACGACGATCAGCGAGGCGATCGCGTCGGCCCGGGCGAAGCCGGTGATCAGTACGACCGCACCGGCGACGGCGGTGGCGATGAAGGCGTAGAGGTCGGTCAGCACGTGCTGGAAGGCGCCCTCGACGTTCAGCGAGCTGCGGTTGGCCTTGGACATGCACCAGGTGGCGGCCAGGTTGACCACGATCCCGACCAGTGCGGTGATCAGCACCAGTGAGCCGGTGACCTCCGGCGGTTCGAGCAGCCGGGTGATCGCCTCGTAGCCCAGCCAGGCCGACAGCACCAGCAGGGTGACCCCGTTGGCCTGCGCGGAGAGGATCTCGGCGCGCTTGAGGCCGTAGGTGTAGCCGCCGCGGGCCGGGCGGGCGGCGAGCCGCATGGCGATCAGCGCGAGCACGATCGAGGCGGCGTCGGTGAGCATGTGGGCCGCGTCCGAGATCAGCGCCAGGGACTGGGCGGCGAAGCCGACCACGACCTCGCCGGCCATGAAGACGACGATCAGGGCGAGGGCGCTGAGCAGCCAGCGGCGGTCCGCGTCGGCGGCTACGCCGTGCGAGTGGCCGCCGTGCCCGTGCCCTCCGGAGCCGTGCCCGTGCGAGTGGCCGCCGTGCCCGTGCCCTCCGGGGCCGTGGGAGTGTCCGCCGGAGCCGTGCGAGTGCTTCTGGTCATGCGCATGATCATCGTGCGAATGCTCGTGCCCGGCCATGGAGGTCCTCTCTGGGCGCACGGGTGGGAAAGGGGGCGTGGCGCGACCGCCCCGCAACCGAAGTGAACCGCAGAATCGACAAAGATCCAAAGGTTGTACTGGTGACCGTTGTCGTTCCCGTCCGGGCGGCCGGACCCGGCGCACTCCGCAGCCGCCCGGCGGGCCGAACTCCCGTTCCCTCATGCCCAGTTGTGCTACCCCAGCGCCAGCGGGTCGAGGACCGCCGCGGTGGCCGCCCGGGCCAGGGCCCGCATCAGCCGCAGGTCCTCCC
>NZ_JBIVVI010001601.1:0-1649 GCF_044757675.1 Kitasatospora sp. NPDC091257 | reverse complement strand
GGTCGACGCCGAGGCCCTCGCCCGGGCCGTCTCGACGGTGACGGCACGTCACCCCGCCCTGTCCCGGGTGTTCGTGGAACGCGACGGCAGCCTCGTGCTGGAGCCCGGCCCCGTCCCGGTCCTCGACGTGGTCGACGCCTCCGAGGAGTGCGCGCGGGGCCGGGAGAAGCGGCTGGCCGAGGACACGGCACGACCGTTCGACCTCCAGGCGGGCCCCTTGGCCCGGTTCACCCTCTACCGCGGCAGCGGTGAGGCGGCGGAACTGCTGGCCGTCGTGCACCACGCGGTCTTCGACGGGGAGTCGAAGGACATCCTGGTGGCGGAACTCGCCGCGGCCTACGCGCAGGCCCTGGGCGAGGCCGCCCCGGCCGCCGACCGGATCCCGTCCGCGCCCCTCTCCGCGCCCGACCCCGACCTCGTCCGCCGGGCCGCCGACTGGTACGACCCGCGGTGGGCCGCGGCGACGGAGCCCGTCCTCCCGGGACTGCCGCATGCCGTCACGGCCCCGGCGTCCGGCGAGTCCGACGCGTGGCGGATCGACGCGCGGGGCCGGGCGGACCTGGCCGAGGCCGCCGAGCGCTGCGGCGTCACCGTGTTCGAGTTCCTGCTCGCCGCCCTGCACGCCCTGCTGCTGCGCTACGGCGGCGAGGCCGTCCCGGTCACCGTGCCGCTGTCCGTCCGGACCCCCGAACAGGCCGGGGAGATCGGGCTGTTCGTCAACGAGCTGCCGGTGCACGCACCGGCCGGGGTGACCGCCCGGACGTCCTTCGCCGCCTTTGCCCGGGCCGTGCGGGCCGAGGCCCGTGGCGGGTACCCGTTCCGCCCGGTGCCCTTCGGTGCGGCGGTCGGCGGCCTCACGCCGCGCGCCGGGCTGGCCCCCGTGTCGTTCGGCTACCGGCGCGGCGCGGCCGCGGACCCTGTGTTCCCGGGAAGCACCGTCCGGGTGGACCGCGCGGTGTTCAACGGCGCCGCCCGCAACACCCTGCACCTCCAGGCTGTCGACACCGCCGACGGGCTCGCCTTCTCGCTCCAGTACGCTCCGGCGGTCCTGTCGCCGGACGCCGTGGACCGGATCGCCGGGCACTGGACGGCCCTGCTGGAGGCCGCGACGGCCGCGCCCGAGACGCCGCTGAGCGCCCTGCCGCTGCTGGGCGAGTGCGAGCGGCACCTGGTGACGGAGGAGTGGAACGCCACCGCCCACGCCTACCCGCGCGAGCGCACGGCGCTGGACCTGGTGCGGGATCGGGCCGCCGAGACGCCGGACGCCGTCGCCGTCAGCGCGGGCACCGAGCGGCTGACCTACCGCGCGCTGGTGGAGCGGATCGACGAACTGGCCGCCGTCCTGGGCGGGGCCGGGGTCCGCCGCGGTGACGTCGTCGCCCTGCACCTGGAGCGCTCCGCCGACCTGCCCGCCGTCCTGCTCGCGGTGCACGCCGCCGGGGCCGCCTACCTGCCGCTCGACCCCGGCCACCCCACCGAGCGGCTCGCGTTCCTGCTCGCCGACTCGGGCGCCGCCCTGCTGGTCGCCGACCGGGAGCCCGCTGCCGACGTGGTGGCGGCGGCACCGGCCGTCCTGCGCCTCGGCGGCGGCCGCACGGAACCGACGGCCCCGGGGGCGGAGCCGGCCCCGTCCGGCGACCTCGCCTACG
>NZ_JBIVVI010001600.1:0-1651 GCF_044757675.1 Kitasatospora sp. NPDC091257 | reverse complement strand
AGGCCCGACAGGCAGCCCTGTCCGGGGGCGCGCTGGGCGTAGAGCCACTCCTCGCGGCCGAGCCAGCCGAGGTCGGGGCGGCGCTCGTCGGGGCCGGGGTCAGTCGGTGAGGCCGAACATGGTGCGGCAGTCGGCGCTCAGGCCGGTGACGGTGACCGGGGTGCGGGCGTGTTCGGCCCAGGCCTCGGGGCTCAGGCGCAGGCGCTCGGAGACCACCACCCGCCCGTCCAGGACGTCCCGGTCGATGCCGTCGCCGCGGTAGCCGAGCCTGCGCGAGACGGCCAGGGAGGAGTGGTTGTCGGCGAAGGAGAGCGAGGTCGCCGAGCGCGCGCCCAGCTCCGCGAAGGCCAGGTGGAGCATCGCGGCCCGCATCTCGGTGCCCAGGCCCTTGCCCTGGTGCTCCAGGCCGAGCCAGGAACCGGAGACGATCTCGCGCCGCACGCCGAACTCCTCGGCGCGCATGTCCTGGATCCCCACCGGGCGCCCCTCGTGGAAGGCGACCAGGTCCAGCGCCCAGTGCTGCGCGCTCCAGCGGCCCAGCCGTGCCCAGTGCGACTGCATCACGTGCCGGGCGCGTTCGGCCGGCGGCAGCTCGCCCCACGGCGTCAGGAACGGACGGTCCTGGGGCAGGTGGACGCCGCGCGCGGCGACGTCCGCCACCTCGGCGAGTTCGTCCTCGGTGGGCAGGCGCAGCTCCAGGCGGGGCGAGGTCACGCGCAGCCCCCGCAGGGGCCAGTGGTCGGTGATCATCGAACCAGTGTGCCCAGCGGGCGCACGACCCGCACCGCCATTTCCACCCGGCTCGCCACCCCCGCGCTCCGCCCCGCTTTACGCCTTCCGGGCGATACCGACAGTGACCCAGCTTGACGCACAGTCACCTAAGGTCATGTTATGAGTGCACGAAGTGATGCTCTGCTCGTCGGAGAACCGCCACCCCCGCACCGCCTGCCCACCCTCACCGCCCTGCGCTTCGCCGCCGCCCTCGCCGTCTTCCTCTTCCACGCCTTCCTCGTCACCGACCCGCTGCGCCCCCGGGCCCCGCTCGGCTTCTTCGCCGACCCCCGCCTCGCCGCCGCCCTCGCCCACGCCACCTCCAAGGCCGGCTACGCCGGGGTCTCGTTCTTCTTCGTCCTCAGCGGCTTCGTCCTGACCTGGTCCGCGCGGGACGGTGAGCGCCCCGCCGCGTTCTGGCGCCGGCGCCTGGCCCGGATCTACCCCAGCCACCTGGCGATGTGGGCCGCCGCCGCCCTCCTGTTCGCCTGGGCCTGCCCGGTGCGGGTCTGGCTGCCCAACCTCCTGCTCGTGCACGCCTACTCGCCCGACCCGAACATCAACTCGGGTATGAACATGCCCAGTTGGTCGCTGTGCTGCGAGGTCCTGTTCTACCTGCTGTTCCCGCTCCTGCGCCGCGCCGTACGGTATCTGCCCGAACGCGCCCTGCGCCCGGCCCTGGCAGCCGTCCTGCTGGTGGCCGCGGCCGTCGCGGGGGCCGACGCCGCCCTGCTGCCGGCCCACCCCCGTATCCCCCAACTGCCGGTGTCGCTCGACCAGTTGTGGTTCGGCTACCTCTTCCCGCCGGCCCGGCTGCCGGAGTTCGTCCTGGGCATGCTGCTGGCCCGGGCCGTCGCCGCCGGTCTCGCCCCGCGCATCC
>NZ_JBIVVI010001599.1:0-1652 GCF_044757675.1 Kitasatospora sp. NPDC091257 | reverse complement strand
CCCCGGTGGTGCGGCCGCCTCTCCACTGTCCTCTTCACCGTCCGAGAGTCCGAAAGGCCAGGGAATGCGTATCGCGCTCGTCTCCATGCCGTGGCAGGCCCTGGAGATGCCGTCGCTCCAGGTCGGTCTCCTGCACGCACTCGTCGCCCGGGAACGGCCGGCCGACGAGGTCGCCGAGTACCACGGGTGGCTGCGCTGGGCCGAGTTCCTGCTGGAGCACAGCGACGGCGAACTGACCCCGACGGAGTACATGACCGTCGCCGACGACCAGGTGTTCGACGGCTTCGGCGACTGGGTCTTCTCCGGCAGCCTCTACGACGACGACCAGTGGGGCACCGAGCAGCTCACCGCCTACGCGGCCCGCACCGGATCGTCGATCGACAGCCTGCTGCGGATGCGCCCGCACGCCGCGCGGTTCATCGCCGAGGCCGCCCGGGAGGTGCTCGCCACCGACCCCGACGTGGTCGGCATGACCACCACCTTCCTGCAGAACGTGCCCTCGCTCGCCCTCGCCCGGGAGATCAAGCGCCTGCGGCCCGAGGTCGTCACCGTGCTGGGCGGCAGCAACTGCGACAGCGTCATGGGCCACGCCCTGCACCGCAACCACCCCTTCCTGGACCACGTCGTGCGCGGGGAGGCCGAGAGGACCTTCCCGGCGCTGCTCGCCCACATCGAGCGCGGCACGGCCCCCGCGGACGTCCCCGGGGTCTGCTGGTGGGACGGCGGCACCTCGCGTGCCAACCGGGAGGCCAAAGGCACCGTTCCGATCGGACTGCTGCCCAGCCCCGACTTCGACGCCTGGCAGGAGTCCTTCGACTCCTCCCCGGTGGCCGAGTTCGTCGAGCCCAAGCTCGTGGTGGAGGGTGCCCGTGGCTGCTGGTGGGGCGAGAAGCACCACTGCACCTTCTGCGGGCTCAACGGCAGCCTGATGGAGTTCCGTTCGAAGAACGGCGAGCAGCTCTGGTCCGAGATCGAACGGCTCGTCCAGCGGCACAAGTTGCTCGATGTCATCACGGTCGACAACATCATCAGCATGGACTACTTCCGTGACTTCCTGCCACGGGCCGCCGACAGCGGGTGGGACCTGCGCATCCACTACGAGGTGAAGTCGAACCTCAGCCAGGACCAGATCGCCCTGCTGGGCCGCGCCCGGGTCACCCACGTCCAGCCCGGCATCGAGAGCCTGAACAGCCGGGTGCTCGGTCTGATGGACAAGGGGGTCACCGGCGCCCGCAATGTCCGTACCATGCGGGAGTGCGAGAACCACGCGCTCACCTGCGTCTGGAACTACCTCTACGGGTTCCCGGGCGAACGCGACGAGGACTACACGGAGATCATCGACCAGATGCCCGCCCTGCGCCACCTCCAGCCCCCGGGCGGTGCCACCCGCATCGCGCTGGAGCGGTTCAGTCCGCACTTCACCAACCCCGCGCTGGGCTTCACCGAGCGCCGCCCCGCCGACATCTACCAGCACGTCTACCAGCTGCCGCGGGAGGAACTGGAGGACCTGGTCTACCTGTTCGACGCCCCGGCCACCGGCATCCAGGGCGAGCTGGAACGACGGCTGGCGGAGGAGATCGACCGCTGGACGGAGGCCTACCCGTCCTCCCGGCTCCTGCTCGAACCGGCCGCGGACGGCGGCGAGGAGGGGG
>NZ_JBIVVI010001598.1:0-1652 GCF_044757675.1 Kitasatospora sp. NPDC091257 | reverse complement strand
GTCGTTCCCGCACTGCCCGGGGCCGGGGTGCCGCTCGCGCCGGCACCCGCACCACCGGTGGCACCACCGGTGGCACCGCCGGTCGGGGCGGTGGTCGGGGACGGCTTGCAGCCCTCCTGCTTGGCCATCGCCGCGCCGAGATCGCCGCGCTGGAGCTTGCTCTGCGCCTGGGTGGAGAGCGAGGCCAGCTGCTGCACCTGGTCGGCCACGCTGCGCAGCCCGTCGGCGAACTTGGCCTGGTCGGTGTTGGGCAGCGCGTCCAGCTTCTTCTGGACCTCGACGTAGCCGTCGGCCGCCTTCTTCAGCTCGTCGACGGTGTCCTTCTGGAGGGTCGCGCCGTCCTGCACCTTGGGCGCCCCGGCACCGTCGATGGCGGCGGCTATGTCCTGGTTGGTCTTGGCCAGCCGCCCGATGTCCGTGGAGAGCCGCTTCTGGAGGTCGGCGGGGACTTCGCCGGTCTTCACCTGGCCGGTGTCGGCGAGCGCGGCCTGCGCCTGGGAGATCGGGTCCTTGGCGGCGCCGCAGACGGTCGACGCCCAGGACTCCAGCTGCTTGCTGTTGTTGTCGTCGCCGCCACAGCCGACGGCACCGAACGCGAGCAGCACGCCGAGGGCGGGTACGGCCAGCAGTCGCTTGTTCACCGGGAGGAGCCTTTCGGTTTCGGTCGTCATCGGTCGTCGAACCTACACGGCCGGTGTCCGTTCCCCGATTTCCGGTTTCCCTCCCCCGCTGCCTGCCGCCCGCTGCCCGCTGCCCGCTGCCCGTGCCGATGCTCGATGTCGTGCGGGATCGCTGCCGAACGGGATCGCTGTCGAGCGGAACGACGGGCGAGGTCGGCCGCTGCTGCTGCGCCGGCAGGGGAGGGCGCGTCCTCGCACAGCCGGCCTACGGGCATGCCGACGCGGACCTCCGCCCCGTGGGTGCCCGCCGACGGCCGACCGGCAGCTCGGCCCGGAACGCTTCGGAGGTCGAGGCGGCTGCCGATGTCCCGGCGGCCTGCCCGGTCGTCCGGGTGACGGGATGCGAACCCACCCGGACGCCGTCCATCGCGACGAGGCCCGATCGACGAGTGGACCCGGTCGTCCGGGAGCAGCCGACCGCCGGGATAGCCACGCGTCGACGCCCTGCCCGGGAGCCGGGCTCCAGCCCTCGCGGGCGTGCGGAAGCGCGAAAGCGGCGCCGGCGGCGCCTCAGACCGCGACGGAGGGGACCGAGACCGGCCAGCTCATCCGGATCAGGCCACCGTCCGTGCCGTTGGTGACCTCCAGGTCCTCGACCAGGCCGGTGATCACGGCGAGGCCCAGGGTGTCCTCGTCCGGGTCGCCGCCCACGGCGGCGCCGGAGGCCGGGACGGCGGCGGCGCCGGCCTCGTCCTCGACCTCGATGAGGAAACGCTTCTCCTGATCGGTCAGCGCGACCCGGACCGTGCCGCCGATGCCGCCGCGCTGGTGCAGCCCGACTGCGCGGGAGCACGCCTCGCCGACCGCGAGCCGGACCTCGTCGAGCACCGACTCGTCGACCCCGGCCCGTCTGGCGACGGCCGCGGCGACCAGTCGGGCCGTCCGCACATGCTCGGGAAGCGCGCTGAATCGAAGTTCGACGGTTGCCATCTCTCCCCCTCGGGGTGCTCCGACCGGGGCCGGAGGTCCGGC
>NZ_JBIVVI010001597.1:0-1653 GCF_044757675.1 Kitasatospora sp. NPDC091257 | reverse complement strand
CCTGGACTTCTCGGTGCAGGCCTTCGGCGGCGACGTCAGCTTCTCGGCCGTCGCGGTGGTCTTCCTGACCGCCAACGCGGCCGGCTCGGCGATCCATGCGTCGTCCTGCTGTTGATCCCGCGCTACGGGTGGATCAGACCGCCGGAACCGGGAAGGTCGGGTACTCGACGCCCGAGATGTACTGGACGACCCGGATCACCTGGCACGAGTAGCCGAACTCGTTGTCGTACCACAGGTAGAGGATCGCGTTGTCGCCCTCGACCTTGGTCGCGCCGGCGTCCACGATCGAGGCGTGGCGCGAGCCGATGAAGTCGCTGGAGACGGCGTCGGGCGAGTCGGTGAAGTCGATCTGGCGCTTCAGCGGCGAGGTCAGCGAGACGTTCCGCAGGTACTCCAGGACGTCCTCGCGGTTGGTCTCCCGCTTGAGCTGGAGGTTGAGGATCGCGATGGAGACGTCCGGCACCGGGACGCGGATCGAGCTGCCGGTGATCTTCGCCTGGAGGTCCGGCAGGGCCTTGGCGACGGCCGAGGCGGCACCGGTCTCGGTGATCACCATGTTCAGCGGCGCCGAGCGGCCGCGGCGGTCGGCCTTGTGGTAGTTGTCCAGCAGGTTCTGGTCGTTGGTGAACGAGTGGACGGTCTCCACGTGGCCGCGGACCACGCCGTACTCGTCCTCCATCGCCTTCAGCGGCGGGACGATGGCGTTGGTGGTGCAGGAGGCGCAGGAGAGGATCTGCTCGTCCGGCTTGATCGTGTCGTGGTTCACGCCGTGCACGATGTTCGGCACGTCGCCCTTGCCCGGCGCGGTCAGCACGACCTTGGCGATACCGGGGCGCAGGTGCTTCGACAGGCCCTCGCGGTCGCGCCAGCGGCCGGTGTTGTCGATCAGGATCGCGTCCTTGATCCCGTACTCCGTGTAGTCGACCTTGGTCGGGTCGTCGGAGTAGATCACCGTGATCTCGTTGCCGTTGGCGATGATCTTGTTGTTCGCCTCGTCGACGGTGATCGTGCCCTGGAACTGGCCGTGGATGGAGTCACGGCGCAGCAGCGAGGCGCGCTTGACCAGGTCGTCGCCGCCGCTGTTGCGCACGACGATGGCCTTCAGCCGCAGGCCGTTGCCCGAGGCCTTCTCGACCAGCAGGCGGGCGACCAGCCGGCCGATGCGGCCGAACCCGTACAGCACGACGTCCTGCCCGGACCGGCGCTCCAGCTTGTTCTCGCCGGTGGCACCGACGACGGCCCGGGCGGTGAACTCCGCCACCGACAGGCCGCGGTCGTCCGCCTTGTACGTCGCGGCGAGCATGCCGAGGTCGATCTGCGAGGGGCCGAGGTCCAGGGCGGTCAGTGCCTCCAGGAACGGCATCGTCTCGGTGACCGAGAGCTCCTCGCCGGCTATCTGCCGGGCGAAGCGATGCGTCTTGAGGATGCTGACCACCGACTTGTTCACCAGGGAACGGCTGTGGAGCAGAACGGTGACGTCCCTCTCCCGGTGCAGCCGCCCGATGATCGGGATCATCGACTCCGCGATCTCCTCGCGGTTCTTCCAGTCCGTGAACACGTCGTCGTTGACAGTCACAAGTCCATCTTTCGAGCTGAGGGTGTTGCCCACATGGTAGCTTCGCCCGCCCGCGCCCCGACCGCCGGTCCCTCCCC
>NZ_JBIVVI010001596.1:0-1657 GCF_044757675.1 Kitasatospora sp. NPDC091257 | reverse complement strand
GGGGAGAGCAACCGGACCCGGCCCGACGTCCCCGCCTTCGAGGAGACCGTCCGCGCCGCCGTGAACACCTTGCACCGATCCAGGAGGCCACGGTGGGGTGGTCGCTGACGCAGCGTCACATTCCTTTAGGGTGACGGCCATGAGCGACCCGCACCCCACCTCGGCCTTCAACGCCGCCAACACCGACCCGGCCGTCACCGACCGGCTGATCGCCGTGCTGGACGCCCAGGCGGCCAATCCCGGGGTCCGGCGGCTGCGCGCGTGGGCGCACGCACAGCTCGCCGTACGCCCCGGGGAGCGCGCGCTGGACATCGGCGCCGGCACCGGGTCGGAGACCCAGGTGCTCGCGGCCGCGGTCGCCCCGGGGGCCGGGGCGACGGACCGCGCCACCGGCAGCGCGATCGGCCTCGAACCCAACCCCGGGCTCCGGGCCGTCGCCGAGCAGCGCGCCACCGACGCCGGCAGCGCGGCCCGCTTCCTGGACGGCGACGCGCTCGACCTGCCGTTGCCCAACGGGGAGTTGGACGTGGTCTGGTGCGAGCGCGTCCTCCAGCACCTCCCCGATCCGGCGAAGGCCGTCGCCGAGATGGCCCGGGTGCTGCGTCCGGGCGGCCGGGTCGCACTGCTGGACACCGACTGGGCCACCTTCGTGCTCCACCCGGCCGCCCCGGAGATCCGCCCCGCGCTGGCCGCCGTCGCCGAGGGCACCGCCGCCACCCCGGACGCCGGGCGCCGCCTCGCGGGCCTGCTGGCCGAGGCCGGACTGGCCGTCGATCAGCTCGGCGCCGACGTCCTGCTGCACGACTCCCGCACGGTCACCCGGCCGATCGTCCACGGGATCGGCGCGGCGGCCGTCGGCCGGGGCCTGATCACCGAGGAGCAGCGCGACCGGCTCTACGCCGACCTCGACGCGGCCGCCGAGCACGGGACGTTCCACCTGTCGGTGGCGATGTTCGCCGCGGTCGCCCACCGGCCCCGCTGAGCGAACCCGCAGACCAGCCGCACCGACCAGCCGCACCGATCAGCCGCGCCGACCGGCCGCTGAGGAGGCCGACGCGCGGCTACGCCTGCGGCGGCCTGGCGGCCTCGTACCCGGCGGGCCTCACGGCGAGGCGGCGGCCGGCCTGGATCTACCGCCTGTCCGGCGAGCCGACCGAGGCGGGCCGCTGGGCGCACCTCGACACGGACCGGGACCGCCCGCGCCAGGCCGGCCGGGCTCCGCGAGACGGCCTCCGCACGGGCGGGCCGCCCGGTCCACTGGCAGCGCGTGCACGACCGCGCCCGGCACCCCGCCCAGGAGGAGCCGGCCGGGCTGCCGGCCTGCGCCTCTCTGGTCCTCGCCGGTCTGGTGCTCCCGGGCTTCGCGGTGCTCGGTGTCGTCACCTTCGTCTGCTGGTCACTCTGGCGCCGGCACTGCGGTACTCCGGCGCCCCCGGCCCCTCGCTTCAGAGCCGGTGCAGCGCCGCCTCGCAGAGCCGGCACCGCTGCTGCTCCAGCTCGGGCGGGTACCACGGCTCACCCGGCCGGGCGGGACGGTAGTGGGCGTGCTCCATCGGGGCGGTGTCCAGCTCTGTCGGTGGCGGTGTTGGGGTTGCCGTCGGTGACCGTCCGCAGCCGGATCTCGCCCGGCCCGGTGCGCTCCCACCAGGACGGCCGG
>NZ_JBIVVI010001595.1:0-1660 GCF_044757675.1 Kitasatospora sp. NPDC091257 | reverse complement strand
TGGGCCGTCTTCGCCCTGATCGTGCTGTCCCTGCCGCCGGTGCTCACGCCCGCGCTGCGCGGCCGGGACTGACCAGGACGACCGCGCGGCGGAGCTGGACGGAGGCGACGGCGGCCAGCGGCGCCGCCGCCCCGATCGCGAACACCCAGCCCCAGCCGAGGTGCTGGCCCAGCCAGACGCCGAGCGGCAGGCAGGCCAGGGCGGGCAGCCCGGAGACCAGGCCGACCAGCGCGAGTCCCTCCCCGCGCCGTTCGGCCGGGATCAGCGCGGCGGTCAGCGCCCCGCCCGCCACCAGCGCGACCGCGAAGCCGAGCCCGCGCAGCAGACAGACCGTCACCACCGCCGCCATGCCCCCGGTCCACGCCAGGACCGGCGTGGGCGCGCCGAGCAGCACCAACCCGGCCGCCAGCACCGGGCGGTAGCCGAAGCGCGTGGTCAGCCACGGGGTGGCCAGTTCGCCGACCACGGTGGCCAGCATCAGCGCACCGGTGGCCAGGCCCGCCGCGTGCTCGCCGCCGGACTCCTGGGCGTACAGCGGCACGGCGGAGAGCAGCAGGTTGAACCCGATGGAGGTGCCGAGCAGGGAGACGAAGCGCAGCAGCAGTGCCCGCGTCAGCAATGGCGGCCCGGCGCAGCCGGAGCCCGCCGCGGAGTCGATCGTCGTGGTCACCCGGCGACGCTACCGGCCCGAACAGCCTGCCGGTAGGGCTCACTTCGGCCCGCGGCACCCGCCCCGCCGACGCTCCGTCGGAATACCCGCGCACGACGCTGTCCACCGCCCCGGCCCGGGCGCATACTGGCCAGCGCGGCTCGCACCGGGCGACGGGGCCACTCCGGTCCCCGGCCCGGCCGCGCCGCGACGGGGGAGGCCGGAATCGTGGCAGTTGTCGTGATCGTCGCCGTGGTGCTCCTGCTCTGGCTGGCGACCGGTGTGCGGGTGGTCCAGCAGTACGAGCGCGGTGTGGTGTTCCGGCTCGGCCGGGTGAGCGGGCAGGTCCGCCAGCCGGGACCGAGCCTGCTGCTGCCGGTGCTGGACCGGATGCGCAAGGTCAACGTCCAGGTCGTCACCATGCCGGTTCCGGCGCAGGAGGGCATCACCAAGGACAACGTCTCGGTGAGCGTCGACGCGGTGCTGTACTTCCGGGTGGTGGACCCGGTCAGGGCCACCGTGGACGTCCAGAACTACTCCTTCGCCATGCTCCAGGTCGCCCAGACCTCGCTGCGCTCCGTCATCGGCAAGAGCGAGCTGGACGACCTGCTCTCCGGCCGGGAGAACCTCCACCAGGGGCTGGAGGTGATGCTGGAGAGCCCGGCCACCGGCTGGGGCGTGCAGATCGACCGGGTGGAGATCAAGGACGTCAGCCTGCCGGACTCGATGAAGCGTTCGATGGCCCGCCAGGCCGAGGCGGACCGTGAGCGCCGGGCCCGGATCATCACCGCCGACGGCGAGTTCCAGGCCGCCACCAAGCTCGCCGAGGCGGCGAGCAGGATGAGCGAGACCCCGGCGGCGATGCAGCTGCGGCTGCTCCAGACCGTGGTCGAGGTCGCGGCCGAGCGGAACTCGACACTGGTGCTGCCGTTCCCGGTGGAGCTGCTGCGCTTCTTCGAGGCCGCCGCTGCCCGGGCCGCCGACCCCGGCGCATAGACCGGGCCTATGGCC
>NZ_JBIVVI010001594.1:0-1661 GCF_044757675.1 Kitasatospora sp. NPDC091257 | reverse complement strand
GCCCGGAGTGGTCGCCGTCACCGCCGCCGACCGGGGGCCGGCGGCGCCCGACCCGTCGACCGCCGCCACGGTGTAGCGGTACGTGGTGCCGGCCGCGAGTCCGGTGTCGGTGAAGGCCGTGCCGGTCGTGCTGCCCACCTGGGCGTCATCGCGGAAGACCTGGTACGAGGAGGCGCCGCTGACGGACTGCCAGCCGAGGGCGACCGACCCGGCGGCCGCGGTCGCGGTCAGCCCGGTCGGGGCGGGCAGCCCGGGGTCGGTGGGGCCGGAGCCGCCGTCCAGCCCCCAGAACCGCGCGGTGTAGTAGCCGGAGCAGATCGTGTCGAGGAAGTAGGCGCCGGTCGCCCCGCACTGGTCGGCCCCGGAGCCCGGGTCGACGGCCAGGCCATGGCCCATCCCGCTGATCGTGAACACGGCCACCGCGGGCCTTCCGTTCGCATCGGCGTAGAGTTCCTGGGTGGTGCCGCCGGGCAGGCTCCGGGTGCCGGTCGGCTGACGGCCGAGGCCCTGGACGTTCGTCCACTGGTCCCGCAGCTCGGCCGCGTTCACCGGCCTGACCACGGTGTCGGCGGTGCCCTGCCAGATCGCCACCCTGGGCCACGGCCCGGTGTAACCCGGGTACGCGGCCCGGACCTTGTCGCCCCACTGGGCCGGAGTGAGCCCCTGGTCGGAGTTCTGGCAGCCGGAGGCGGCGGCCTGGGTGGTGGCGCAGTGTGCGGGCAGCCCGGAGTCGATCGCCCCGCCGGCGAACACGTCGGGGTAGTCCGCCAACAGGTCGGCGGCCATCCCGCCGCCCGCCGAGAGCCCGGTGACGAACACCCGGTGGGCGTCCGAGCCGTACAGGGACTCGGCCTTGGCGACCATCTCGACCACCGACCTGGCCTCGCCGACGCCCCGGGCGGCCCGGCTCGCGTCGAACCAGCTGAAGCAGGAGAGGCTGTTGTTGACACTGCTGGTCTGCGGGAACACCACCGCGAAGCCGTACTGGTCGGCGAACTTGGTCCAGCCCGAGTTGCGGTAGTAGTCGGTGGCGCTCTGGACGCAGCCGTGCAGCGCGACCACCAGGGGCGCGCCGCCGGGCAAGCCGGCGGGCGTGTAGGTGTACATCGCGAGGTTGCCCGGGTTGGTGCCGAACCCGGTGACCTGCTGGAAGCTGCCGCTGGTGGCCGCCGCCACGGAGGATGCGGCGGAGGCCGTGACGGGGGAAACCGTGGTGGCGGTGGATGCGGTGGGGGAGGCGACGGCTGCGGAGGGCGCGGCGGTGCCGAGCGCGAGAGCGACGGTGGTGAGCAGCGCCGCGGCGGTGGGGCGCAGTGGCATGGGGACTCCAACGTGGGGGAGGAGTGGGGGCCGGTCCCGTGCAGCGTGGCGCGCCCGCAGGCCCGGTGCCATGTGACGGTCATCCGGGGTCCACCGCCCGGGCATGGCGCAGGCCGCCATGGTCCTGCGGCCCGCGCCCCGCGCCCCGCGCCGTGGTCCTGCGGCCCGGCCGGGCGTCTTGCAGAGCGCTGAAGGCCGTACCTGCCCTGCACCGGAACGCACTTGAGGCGAGGTGACGTCGGGGACGGCGGTGTTCCAGGGCGAACCCGGGGACCATCTCCACAACCCGATGACGGATGGAAAAGAACCGGCCCCGGCCGCCGGAGCGACCGGGGCCGGCC
>NZ_JBIVVI010001593.1:0-1664 GCF_044757675.1 Kitasatospora sp. NPDC091257 | reverse complement strand
CCCGGGTGCGCACCGGGTCCGCCCCGAGTGCGCCTCAGCGCTTGCGGAGCCAGTCGCCGAAGGCCGCCAGGCCGGGGCCCGGGTCGCGGCGGCCGACGCCGATCCGGAAACGGTCGGCCGGGGTCGGGGTCAGCTCCGAGCAGAAGACGTCGGCGGGCAGCAGCAGCACGCCCGCCTGTTCGACCAGGGCGGTGCAGAACTCCGCCACGTCGCCCGGGCCCCGGTAGCGCGGGTAGGCGACGCAGCCGCCGTCCGGCGCGCGCCACTCGAAGAGGTCGGCGAACTCGGCGAAGAAGGCGTCGAACCGCGGCAGGTTCTCGGCGATGATCGCGCGGTTGCGGGCCAGGATGTGCTCGCGGGCGGTGATCGCGATCCGGGCCAGCACCTCGCTCGGCGCCGCGTTGCAGATCGTGGTGTAGTGCTTGGCCCGCTCCAGGCGCGAGCGCAGTTCCCGGTCCCGGCAGGCGATCCAGCCGATCCGCAGGCCGGGCAGGCCGAGCGACTTGGAGGTGACGTTGAGCGACAGGGCCCGCTCGGAGAGGTCGGCGGCCTGCGGCAGGGTGCGGGCCCGGTCGTGCTCCAGGCCGCGGTAGACCTCGTCCGAGAAGAGCCGGATGCCGCGCTCGTCGCAGAGTTCGGCCAGCCGGACGAAGTCGGCGGCGTCGATCACCTTGCCGGTCGGGTTGTTCGGGAAGTTGACCGACAGCACCCTGGTGTTGGGGCGCAGCGCCGCCTCGACCGCGTCCAGGTCCAGCGCCCAGTCCCGCTCCGCGTCCAGCGCGACGCCGGTGACCTCGCACAGCGAGAGCGGAACGGTCTCGGCGGACTGGTAGTTGGGGGTCAGCACCACCGCGTGGTCGCCCGGTTCGAGCAGCACCTGCATGGCGAGGTTGAGCCCCTCCTGGGCGCCGCCGAAGCAGATCACGTCGTCCTCGCCGACCTGTTCGTACATCCCGGCGACCGCGCGGCGCAGCCCGGGGTCGCCGAAGGTCTCGGTGTAGCCGAGGGCCAGGGTGTCCCAGGCCTCGCGGTCCTCGGGGCCGGCCAGGGCGAGCAGTTCGGCCATCGTCATGGTCTGCGCGTCGGAGGCGGTGAGGTGGTACCGGGCGGTGAACTCCCAGCGCGAGAAGTGGGTTTCGAGCCGGAAGTCGGGGAGCTGGGTCACTGGTGGTACTCCTTGGCGGGGCCCGCCGGGTGCTGCTTGAGCTCGGCGAGCAGGCTGTACGCGGTGGAACGGGAGATCCGCAGCGCGGTGGCGACGACCGGGACGGCGCGCCGGACGGCGAACACCCCGGCCCGGTCGAGTTCGGTCAGGACGGCGAGCCGGTCCTCGCGGGTGAACCGCTCCAACGGACGGCCCCGGTCGCGGACGTACCCGCCGACCACGTCGTTGATCCGCTCGGTCCAGTCGCGCTCGAAGAGCGGTTCGGGGCGCGGCGCGGTGGGGGCGGCGAAGCCGGCCAGCAGGGCGGCGGCCTGCTCCAGCGGGCCCCGGTCGAGGTTGACGCAGAGCACCGCCGTGGGCTTCCCGGCCTCGTCGCGCAGCACGGCGCTGACCGAGGAGAGCCGCCGGCCGTCGGGCAGCAGCTTCTCGTAGGGGCCGTAGACGTCGGGGGCGGAGGGGTCGATCCCGTCCAGTTCGCCGAGCAGCGAGGGGTCGCCGG
>NZ_JBIVVI010001592.1:0-1665 GCF_044757675.1 Kitasatospora sp. NPDC091257 | reverse complement strand
CGGCCCCCCGCGCTGACCCGGGTCGTGCACGGCGTACCGTACCGCGTACGACGAGCAGTCAGGAGCGTACGGCCTTACTCTCATACCGGAGGAACCGGACGTATCAGGATCTGTCCGAAGCCGTTCGCCGCTCAGTTCTTCCCAGTATGGTGGTCCCGCAGAACGCCGTACCCGACCGCCGCCCGCCCCAGCCAAGGCCCGGCGACCACGAACCGCGGTCGCGCCGCACGGCCCGCCCGCGAACCCGGAGCAGAGCAGCATTGAGCAGCCGCGAATCTGACAACGCCCACCCGACGCCCCGGCGCACGGGCCCGGACGCCTACCCGTCGGGCACGCCGCCCTACGGCACGCCGGGGCTCCCCGGCGGCGACCGGGCCGACGCCGGACCGGGCGCCGCGTCGGGCGGCGAGGACGACGGTCCGAAGACCGAGACCACCCTGACCACCCGGGTCCGGATCAACATCCCCGGCTCGCGTCCGATCCCGCCGGTCGTCGTCCGCAGCACCGTCAAGAACGAGGACGGCCCGGGCGATGACGCCCCGGCCGCCGCCGCCGAACCGGGCGGCCCGCGGCACCGCTCCGCGCCGACCTCGCCCGTCCTCGGTGTGATGGACGACGGCGGCCGCCAGGCCGCCCCGCCGAACCTGCCGCCGGAGTGGCAGATCCCGCCGATCCCGCCGGCGACCTCGGAGTCGGAGTCCACCGGCGCCTGGTTCCGCCCGCGCCAGAAGAAGGCCGCGACCGCCGAGTCCGCGCCGGCCACGGCTCCGGCGACCGTTCCGGCCGGTGCCGTGGGCACGACGGAGGCCCCGGTCGCCCCGGGCGGCGCCGAGCCGCGCCCGCAGGGTGCCCGTCCGGCCGCGGGCCGACCCGCCCGTGCCGACGGCGCGCGGAACGGCACCCCGAACGGCCGGCCGGTGCCCGCCCAGGGCAAGCAGCCGAACCCGGCAGCCGCGCCCGTCGCGCCGTTCCACGCCGAGGCCCCGGTGGAGGAGCCCGGCGTGTACGAGGCCGCCGACCCGTTCGCGCCGGTCACCGACCCGTTCGGCACCTCCGTTCCCGACGCCGGCGCGCAGGGCCTGCCCCGGCGCGACGGCGGGCAGCAGAGCCGCGGACAGCAGAACGGGCAGCAGAACGGGCAGCCGCAGAACCGTCAGCAGCGCAAGAACCGGCCGGGCGGGCCGCAGCAGCCCGGCCCGCAGAACGGCTTCCAGCCGAACGGCCACCAGGCGCCCGCGCCGCACCCGCCGTCCGGGCCGGTCACCGAGCCGAACCCGGAGGACACCTCCGTCGACGGCTTCGCGCCGATCCGCGACAACACCCCGCCGCCCGCCGCGATACCCGGCCTGCCCCGGAACGGCGCCCCGCACGGCGCCGACGGCCGTCCGCAGCCGGGCCTGTTCGCCTCGGCCCCGACCGGCACCGATCCGTTCGCCGCCCAGCGCCCGGCCGCCCCCGGCCACGGCCAGGAGGTCCCCGCCGCTCCGGCGGGCCCCGGCGCCCTCTTCCCGGGCGCGCCCGGCACCGCCGCGCAGCCCGGCGACCCGGAGGCCACCGCGGTCACCCCGCTGCCGGCCCCGGCGCCCGGCCCCCGGCCCGAGGGCTCCGAGGAGACCAGGAACGCCAAGGGCGGCAAGGGCGGCAAGGGCTCCAAGGCCACCCCGG
>NZ_JBIVVI010001591.1:0-1668 GCF_044757675.1 Kitasatospora sp. NPDC091257 | reverse complement strand
CGACGGCGCGGTACCGACCTGCACCTGCACCGAAACCCGGGTATCGGGCACCGGATTCGACAACACCGCCAACAGCACGTCGGCCTGCGTCAACTCCACCGACGCACCGAACGCACCGAGCATCCCCGTAAACGTCCTGTCGTCCGACCGATACTGCGCCCCCTTGTACACCCCACTGTTCAGCAGCGTGCAGGAATACAACAACGCGTCCTGCGTAGTGGCGAAGGCGGCCTCGCCACCACCCGGAACATCCGCCACCACTTGCGTGCCGGCCGGGATCTCCACAGGCCTCGGCAGCGCGACCGTCATCGAGAACTCCACCTGCGTCCGCGCCGGAGACGCCGGCCGCGGCTGCGCGCCGACTTCCGCCAGCACCGCCAACCGGTCCTTGTCAGCCGCCCGGTTCACCCGCTCGATGAGTGGTGCCACCATGCCGGCGCAGGCCTCCACCAGAGCCGTCCCCGCATCCGGACCATCCACACCCGCCCATGAAGGGACCTTCTGACGGACCGCCGACTTCGCGCCCGACACTAGGTCATCCATACTACGCTGATCGACAGGAGGAACGGGAATACTCATTGCACACTATCCTTCCAGATAAACCAATAGGCGACCTATGCGCCAGCGGCTGGCTTACGGGTTTCGTGGGACGAGGAATTCCCAGGCTTGATTGTCATGCCAGTTAATTTTGTACTGGATGACGGGCGCACCGTTCGAGGTCGATCCGCCGGAGACGTCGAGTACCTTGTTGCTTCGCACGTTGGTGATGAGCCAGTAGCTGTCCCACGAGCCAATTTTCCATTTCTGGGAGGGGTTGTCGGCGTCCGGGTATTCCTGGGTGGTTTTTGCGGAATCACTGGTCGAGTTTCCCTGGACGCCCATGGCGAGAAGTGAGTTTACGTTATGGAAGCGGGAGGCGCCTCCGCCGGCGGGAACGATGATCCATCGCTGATTGTTGTATCCAAGGTGGACCCACTGCTGGAGTGTGAGCCCGACGGTGGTGGAGCTGTTGTTGACATCGACAACTTTCCAGCTGCGCTTGTTGGCCACAACACAGGGGGTCGGGAATTGGAGGGCCCCGTAGACGGTGAACGACTTGATCCTGTCGTTGAGATGGCCGAAGACGGAGCTGATAGATCCGCTGGGAGGGATAAGTTGGAGTTTTCCGTGCTCGCTGGGCTGGTCGAATACCTCGATCGCGTTCGTGCTGTTGTTGCGGGCCGACGAGATCGCCCCGGAGGCTACACCGTAACGGGAGGTATTGGTGAGGTCGACATGGCCGACGGCGTTTTTGAAAACCCACTGAGCTCCGCCGTAGTTGCCGTCTCCATAAAGGCAGAAACAGTTCGCAGGCGGGCCGTTGTACACCTTGACGGACTTGACCTGGTCTTCGAGGGAACCTGGCGGGACAGCGACGGTGGTGGCCGGGTAGTAGAGTTGGCTGGTGCCGGTGCCATCGTTGTTTTTAAATAGTTCCAGGGTGTAATTAGTCTGATTGTTGACGGTGGAGATCCTGAGTGCGATATCGCCGTACAGGGTGGTGTTGGTGAGGTCAGTGAGGACGGCGGTGTCCTTGAATGTCCACTGCCTCATGGTGTTCTGGTTTGGAATTCTTTGTTCATACAGAGAGAAATAGCCGGGCCGCGGATTGCGATAGAGATAGACGGA
>NZ_JBIVVI010001590.1:0-1673 GCF_044757675.1 Kitasatospora sp. NPDC091257 | reverse complement strand
GGTCCGCCGCCGGGTGATGTACAGGCCGCGGCCGGCCGGGAACTGGCGGGGCTTGAGGTTGCCGAACAGGTAGCCCTCGGAGGGCGGGCAGGACACCGCCGGGTGCGCTCGCCGGACAGCAGCGGGGTGTCGTAGACACTGATCGGCAGCACGCGCACCGCGGGGTCGGCGCAGGTCTGCTCGAACCAGGAGCCTTCGTCGTCCGTGGCCGGGTTTCCGATCAGCAGGGCGCGGGTGTGTTCGCCGGTGAGCAGGCCGCGCATCGCGGCGCCGATGATCCGGCCGATGCCGCCGGCTTCGTCCACGATGACCATCAGGCGGGGCGCGTGGATGCCCTGGACGGCGGACTCGTCGTGCGGCGGGGCGCTGAACCCGTAGGCGACCACGGTGTCCGAGCCGTGGCGGTCGGGCATCTTCCACTGGGCGACACCGACTTCGCCGGGCAGGCCTGCGCGGGCGACGATCTGGCGGATGTGGGGCCACATCTGCCGTTGGACCTGACGGGCCCGGGTGGCGGTGGTGACGGTGAGCGCGGTGCCGGGCGGGTGGACGACGGAGGACCAGACGGCGGCGCGGGCGGCGATGTGGGTCTTGCCGGAGCCGAAGCAGCTCGGGACGGCGACGCGGCGGTTGTCGACCAACGCTTCGAGGATGTCCCGCTGGCGGCTCCACTGGGATTCGCCGAGCACGTCCTCAACGAATCCGACCGGGTCGTCGGCCCACAGGGCGTAGGGGGTGCCGGCCTCGGCGTCGGCCGCCGCGAGGACCTGAGCCCAGTCGGCGGCGTCGAGGGTCCTGTAGAAGCGCCGGCGGATCGCGGGGGTCGAGGCGGCAAGGTCGGTGTAGAGGCGGCGGCCGAGCCTGCCGGGACGGGGCGCGGGCACCGCGGGCAGTGGCGTGGTCACGGTCTCCCCATGTTCGTGTCGTGCCGGGCAGAACCGAGGATTTCAGTCGGCGCCCTCTCTGGCCTGCGGACTGAAGTACTCGGTGCGGTGGACCTGGGCTCAATCACTGAGGTTTCGGCTCGCCGGAGGGCCCCGCGCGGTGCGCGGTAGCCAGGTCGACGCACAGAGGGTCGCTGCACCGTGCGCGTGCCCGCCCCGTGGTCATGCCCCATTCGGTGGGCTCGATCGTGATGCTGACGTCCCCGGTGCCGTTGAGGCTGCAATGCGCCTCTCTGATCAGGTCATCGAGCACTGTCTGGCGTAGAGCGGCCAGGCCGCGGTCGGCAACCTGGTCCGTACTCCAGGCGGTGCGGGCTACGTGAACGACCTCGGGCACGGACGCCTCCTCGCTGAACTGTTTGGTGAGGTACTGAAGGACCCGCTGAAGTCTCTCGTGGGCTACTGACTTCTCCGCCCGGTCGGGCATGTCGATCGGCCGGCCACGGTGCCGGACCTGCGGCCGGGTGTCGCACCGAGAGAACCACAAGAATTTACCTTGATGCTTTTTATAGACCCGAGTCAACTTCTCTGCGAGGCTGGTCCCGCCAGCTGGGGACCGCGACCCCCCGGCCCCGACCTCAAGGAGACCAACCATGGCCCTGACCAACCGAATCACCGCCCGGCACGCGGCCGTCGCCTTCGCCATCACCACGGCCTTCACCACCGGCATGGCCATCAGCACCCACCCGGCCGCCGCACCGGCCACCCCGGCAACCGTCACGGTCACCC
>NZ_JBIVVI010001589.1:0-1677 GCF_044757675.1 Kitasatospora sp. NPDC091257 | reverse complement strand
ACCTGCTCGTTGGTGTGCGCCGGACGCCAGCCCGCCTCGTGCAGCCGGCTCCCGGCACCACGCCCCCACCGACCGCCACCCACCTCCCGACGACGCACCGCACCCGGCTCGGCCGCCCTGGTCACCGAGCCGCCGCCCGATGCCCCGCCCCATGCCTGGTCACCGCCACTCACCGAACTCCGCGGGGCCGGTCCGCCACCGCCGCGTCCGCCGCCGCCGCGTCGGCCACCCTCCGCAACCGACCCCGCCGCCCCGGTCGCCGTGCCCGCCGTCCCCGTCGCTCCACCGCCGGTCGGCTGACCAGCGGGATCGGCGAATCGACCGGCAAATCCCGTCGACCCGTTTACGCCCGATTCCTACCTTGTATCCTGGTTCTGTATCCGCTGAGTGACATCCACCGAAAACGCCGAACCCCAGCCCAGGCAGCGGGCCCCGCGCCACGGCCGGTCCGCCGAACCGTCCGAACGGCCCGGGCGCGACCGGGAACGCTGCCACCGACCCGGAGGAGTGCGGAGATGGCCGAGCAGGACGCCCCCGAGAAGCGGGGCCGGCTGAGCCGCCCGCTGGTGCTGGGCGCCGCCGTGGCCCTGGTCGACCGCGAGGGCCTGGGCGCGCTGACCATGCGCAGGCTCGCGGCCGAGCTCGGCGTGGAGTCGATGGCCCTGTACCGCTACACCCCGGGCAAGGAGGCCCTGATCGACGGCCTGGTCGAGGCCTACTTCGACGAGATCAACGCCCGGCTGCGGGCCGACTCCACCGGCGGTTCCCACCCGGACGGCTGGCGCGCCGAACTGCGCCGGATCGCCCGGGCGTTCGCCGCCACCGCGCATGCCCACCCCGAGATCCTGCCGCTGGTCGCGACCCGCCCGCTGGCCGTCCCGGTGGCCCGCCGCCCGGTCTCGGTACTGGACCTCACCGAGCACATCCTGGCCGTGCTCGGCCGGGCCGGCTTCGACGACGCCGGCGCGCTGACCGTCTACCGCACCTTCGTCGCCTGGAACCTCGGCTGCCTGCTGGTGGACAAGCGCCAGGTGGTCGACAATCCGAGCGAGCCGGACCCGGCCCTGCGGCTCGGCCTGCACCGGCTGCCCGCCGCCGACTACCCCAGGCTGCGCGCCCTGGTGCCCCGGTTCGCCGACTTCGACCACGAGGCCGAGATGCTGAGCGGCCTGGACAGCCTGCTCGACGGGGTGCCCGAGCCGCCCCTTGACGACTTCTACCGTGACGGCGGATCCTGAGGATACGAGGTACACGTCGGACATATCCGCTCCTATCGGCGCCGCCGCGCCGCCCGGCACCACCGCGGCAGCCCGCTGACGGCGCCCGGAAGAAGTCCCCATGTCCTCCGCACCCCACACGTCACCCCCTGATGACATCCTGCGCCTCCGCGTCACCGCCAAGGACCCGGAGACCCTGCGCGCGCTGCTGCGCGACACCCGCCCCGACGTCGGCGGACGCCCGCACGTCGAGGAGGACGGCCGCATCGGCATCGACGTCTACGTCCCGGCCGACCGGATCCCGGCCCTCGAACGCGAGGGCGTCACGGTCACCATGACCGGCAACGCCAGCGAGGCCGGGCGCGCCGCCCAGGCCGAGGTCGGCAGCGGCGACCGCTTCGCCCCCGCCGACGCCGTCCCGCACGGCCTGGCCGCCAAGCTCTCCGGCTGACCCGGGAGG
>NZ_JBIVVI010001588.1:0-1677 GCF_044757675.1 Kitasatospora sp. NPDC091257 | reverse complement strand
GGGGTCGCGGGGCCCGGGGACGGTGAAGGGCACCCCGGTCAGTTCCTGCGACACCTCCCACAGTCGTCGCCCCACCGCCTCGTCCTGCGCGCGGGGCGCCGGCGAGGTGAGCGCGGGCGTTCCGCGCAGTTCGCCGAGGCCGCTCGGCCCGTACAGTTCCCCGCCGCGCACCTGCGGCGCGGTCGCCGCGTGCAGCTGGGCCAGCGCCCCGCGGGCGGGGGACTGCGCGAGCGGGCGCAGCAGGTGTCCGAACAGCAGTCGCACCCCGGTGACGGTGCCGGCGCGGGGCAGGGCGGTGGCGGCGTAGCCGGGGTGGGCGAGCACGCTGCGCACGGGGCTGCGGGCGGCGTTCAGGCGGCGGTGCAGTTCGAGGGCGAAGACGGCGTTGGCGAGTTTGGACTGGTTGTAGTGGCCCATGGGGGAGTAGGCGTGTTCGCCGTTCAGGTCGTCGAAGTCGATGCGGGCGCGGCGGTGGTTGGCGGAGGTGACGGTGACCACGCGGGGGTCGCGGCCGCGGGCGAGCAGGTCGATGAGGTGGGCGGTGAGGGCGAAGTGGCCGAGGTGGTTGACGGCGAGCTGGAGTTCGTGGCCGTGGGGGGTGAGGGTGCGCGGGGGTGCCATGACGCCGGCGTTGTTGACCAGGACGTCGGGGTGCACGCCGTCCTCGCGCAGGCGCTGGGCGAAGGCGTGCACGCTGTCGGGGTCGGCGAGGTCCAGGCGGCGTACGTCCAGGCGGGCGCCGCTCTGTTCGGCGCGCAGGTGGGCGGTGGCGCGGTGGCCTTTGGCCTCGTCGCGTACGGCGAGGACGACGTGGGCGCCGCGGCGGGCGAGGGCGGTGGTGGTGGCCAGGCCCAGGCCGCCGGCGGCGCCGGTGACGACGAACACCCGCCCGCTGAGGTCCGGGGCGGGGTCGGGGGTCCGGTTGCTCGGTGTCATACGGCTCACGCTGCCCTGCATGTCACCAAGTGTCAAGACTGACGTTCGATGACGTGAGTGGCGTGGGGGCTAGGATGGGGCGGTGACCTCCCGACCCGCCGCCACCCTGGCCCAGCGCAAGCGCCAGCTCGTCGCCGACGAGCTGACCCGCGCGGCCCTGGACCTGCTGGCCGGCGGCGGGTTCGACGCCGTCACGGTGGACGAGATCGCCACCGCCGCGGGGGTGTCCAAGCGCACCTTCTTCCGCTACTTCGCGTCCAAGGAGGATGTGGTCGTCCAGTTCCTGGCCGCGCTCGGCACCGCCATGCGCGAGGAACTGGCCGCCCGCCCGGCCGAGGAGACGCCCTCGGTCGCGCTGCGGCACGCGGTGTGGCGCTGCGTGGAGGACTGCGCCGGGCACGAGGAACGCGCCCGCAGGGTGGTGCGACTGATCCTCACCACCCCCGCCCTGCTCGCCCGCTTCCTGGAACGCCAGGCGCAGTGGCGCGACGAGCTCGCCGCGCAGCTCGCCGGGCGCCTGGGCCTGGACGCCGCGCGCGAGCTGTACCCGCGGCTGGCCGCGGACATGGCACTGGCGGCCTTCCACACCGTCCTGCAGCGCTGGAGCACCGCCGACGACGGCGACGCCGCCGGCAACGGTGAGGGCGTGGGCGGGGACGGCGGCGGGGTGGACGTCGCGGTGCTGACGGAGAACTGTTTCGCCGTCATCGCCCCGGCCCTGGACGCCGTCCTTCCGACGCT
>NZ_JBIVVI010001587.1:0-1680 GCF_044757675.1 Kitasatospora sp. NPDC091257 | reverse complement strand
CGGGCTGGGCCACCCGGACGAGGGGCGCGACCCGGCCGCCCGCCCTCCGCCCGGTCCGGGACGTGCCCGGCACCGGGCCGCCGCCTCACCCCGGGCAGGTGATCCGCCGGCGCGTCGGCGGCCCGTACGGTCGGTATCAGCGCCCGGCCCGCCGGGACGGGCGAGGGACTCCCCCGAAAGGAGCACCGCCATGGCCGAGGACGTCCTCGCCGAGACCGGGCCCATCGACTACGTGGTGGTCGAGTTCCCCGGCAACCGGATGACCGGGGAAGCACTCCCGCTGCTGGTCGACCTGGTGGACCGGAATGTGATCCGCATCCTGGACTTCGCGTTCGTGCGCAAGGACGCCGACGGCACCGTCACGGGCATGGAGATCGCCGATTTCGACGGCGACGGCCGACTGGACCTGGCCGTCTTCGAGGGCGCCGGGTCGGGCCTGCTCGACGCCGGCGACCTGAGCGAGGCCGCCGGGGTCATCGAGCCCGGCAACTCGGCCGGTGTGCTCATCTACGAGAACACCTGGGCCGCCCCGTTCGCCACGGCCCTGCGCCGGGGCGGTGCCCGGCTGGTCGCCAGTGGCCGGGTGCCGATGCCCGAGCTGCTGCGCTCCCTGGACGAGCTGGACGGTGCCGGCGGGAACGAACCGACGGACGCGCCGGGCGGCTCCGCCTCCGGGCCGTCCGCCACCGCGTGAAGCCCCGGGACCTGAAGCCACCGGGACGCGAAGTCGCCGAGACCTGAAGCCACCGAGAGGAGTACGCGTCATGCCTGGACTGCTGCGCGGTGTCGCGCGCACCGCCGTCGTCGCCGGAACGGCGACCGCCGTGTCCAACCGGGTGTCCCGTCGCCAGGCGGGCCGTTGGGCGCAACAGGAGGTGGCGGCCGAACCAGCACCGCCGCCCCCGCCGCCCGCTCCCGCCGCACCCGCCGCACCCGCCCCGACGGGGGTGGACGCGAAGATCTCCCAGCTGCAGCAGTTGGCGCAGCTGAAGGACCAGGGAGTCCTCACCGAGGAGGAGTTCGCCACGCAGAAGCAGCGGCTCCTGGCCGGCTGACACCGCCGGCACGGTACTGAGCACCGTCGGCACGGCGCTGAACACGGTCGGCACGGCGGCGGCCTCACCCGCCGCGGGTGATTCAGTGCCCGACGGCGACCTTGGCCGCCACGATGACCAGGCCCAGGAGCAGGTTGACCACCCCCTCGGCGAGGATCTGGCCCGACGAGGCGCCCGCCCGGCGGGCGCCCAGCGTCGCCCAGGCCACCTGCTGCGCCACGGCGACACCGAGGGCGAGCCAGGCGTTCTCCCCCGCCCCCAGCCACGGGCTGACCAGCACCGCCAGGGCGGGCAGCGCCGACGCCTCGACCAGCGGCCACTCGTGCCGGCCGACCTCGCGCACCTGGCTCCAGGTGACCTGGTGGCCGGCCTCGCGCTCCCCCGCCACCAGCGCGTAGACGTGCGCGATCCAGAACACGATCCCGGTGATCACCAGCAGCAGGATGAGCGACAGCCGGGGGTGCGGTTCGGTGAGGCTGGAGGCCGCGATCACGGAGGCGGCGAGCATCGAGCCGTACACCGCTCCGGCGTAATCGGTCCGCTTCCGGATTCCGCCCCGGGCCGGTTCTGCTACGGCGTGCTGATCGTGGTCGTGGTGATGCTCGCCCGGTACACCTTCAACGAC
>NZ_JBIVVI010001586.1:0-1681 GCF_044757675.1 Kitasatospora sp. NPDC091257 | reverse complement strand
CCCTCATCGCGGTGATCTCCGCCGTCCTCGACACGGGCACGCCGTCGGGCCCCTTCGGCACGCCGACGTACACCGTCACCTACATCGCCGGCATCGACGCCCGCACGGACCCGCAGACGGCCCCGCTGCGCCTGTGGGTCCGTGCGACGGCCTGCCGCCACCCGATGATGGCGGACGCGCCCGCGCGCCAGCGCCGTGTCGCCTCCGCCTCTGTGGAGGGCCAGTCGGTCACCTACGACACCGCGGCCGAGCCTGCGGTGGTGCTCGCGCCGCCGGACCTCGCCACGACCGACCGGTGGCGGCTGCGCGGCCGCCGGGTCTACCAGGCCCCGACCAGGCCGAACCCGCCCGGGCTCACAGTTCCCGGAAGCTACGGGCCGGGAGAGCTGTGATGGGCGTCCTGCTGGCCGACCGACAGCTCGGCGTCCGCACCCGCGGCGCGCCCGTCCTGGACGCGCACGGCGCGGAGGTGACCGGCCCGCTCGGCCCGCTGCGGGGACCGTGGCCCGGGCGGGCCGTGCCGCAGACCGACGGCACATGGCACCTGGCCCTGGACGGGCAGGCCGGCCTTCTGCTGGTCGGTGATGTCGTGGTGGAGCCGTCCACCGGAACGGAGTGGACGGTGCTGGCGGCCGACCAGTTGGTGAACACCGAGGACGCAGCGCTGGCCTACGTACGGGTCCAGGGGCGTGCCCGCGTCTCGGGTGGCACCCGGCCGGAAGGACATCCGTGATGGCCCACCTTGAGCTGCCCGCCGACATTGCCCGCCGCCTGGCCCCGCTGATGCTGCAACACACCCAGCGCCTGGCCGAGGAAGTCGAGGCGGAAGCCCGGCGGCGAGCCCCGGCGGCGAAGACCTGGCACACCCAGGAAGACGGCCAGGCACGGCCCAGCCACCAGGCCGCCGACGGCCAGACCGTACCGGCACCGCTTCCCTTCTCCGTCGGGAACACCATGCTCTCCGGCCCCCGCGACCCCGACGGCCCCACCGAGGAGACCGTGGGGTGCCGGTGCACGGTCACCGAGGACCCAGAAGCCGTCGCCGCGACGATCTCGGCAGGCAAGGCCGCCATCGACGGCGAGCGTGTCCGTGCGGCGGTCACCTGTGACTTCCCCCGGGCCGCCGAAGCCGAGTTCGCGCACGGCGACGGTACGCACTTCATGAGCGGCGCCGCCTCTCAGGTCGCCGCCCGGCACCGTTGACCCGCCCGCCGGGCCCCCACCAGTGCGAGGCCGGGCCCCGGCGGGGCGGACGGTAGAGGTCAGGCCCTGCTTTCCTTCGCCCGGTCACCCCAACACCGCCCGAAGGAGCCGACATGGCCCAGCCCGACCACGTCCGGATCGTCCTCGCCCACCACCTCACGCGGGATGGCGAGCAGCTGATGCCCGGCGACGAGATCGAGGTGCCCCAGCATCAGGCCCGGCAGCTGATCAGCGCCGGGTACGTCGCCAACGTGGACCCCACCGACTCGGACGCGGTGGCCAAGGCCCTCGCGCCGGTCGAGGGCAAGCCGGCCGCGGCCAAGCCAACGGCGAACAAGGCGGCAGGGCAGGCGAGTGGGTGACCTGGCCGACCTCGACGCCGAGGAACTGGCCGTCGCCTGGCTGTCGGGGCACGCCGAGCTGACGAAGGCGCTCGGCGGGCCCGGCCGGGTCGGGGCCCGCAACGCTCCGCCCTACC
>NZ_JBIVVI010001585.1:0-1682 GCF_044757675.1 Kitasatospora sp. NPDC091257 | reverse complement strand
GGAGGTGTCCACCGGGCCCCGCCGCTTTCGCGGGCGGCTCAGCCCTGGGCGGCGGCCGTCCACTCGGAGGCCAGGATGGCCCAGATCTCCTTGTCGTAGCGGACCCCGTTGTACGGGTACCACTCGCGCAGCACGCCGTCGCGGGTCATGCCGACCCGCTCGGCGACGGCCCGGCTGCGGGCGTTGACGGAGGAGCACCACCACTCGGCGCGGTGCATTCCGCGGGTGGCGAAGGCGTAGTCGAGCAGCAGCTTGACGGCGGCGGTGATCAGCCCGTGGCCCTCGCCGGCCGGTTCCGTCCAGGCGCCGATCTCGCAGACGCCGGACCGGGCGTCGAAGCTCACGAACATCACGCCGCCGACCAGCGTGCCGTCCAGCCAGATGCCGTAGATCCGCTTCTGGTCGGCGTTCAGGCCGTCGGAGTAGCGCTGGAGGGTGGCGCGGGCGGAGTCCAGGTCGACCGAGAAGGTCGCCCAGGGGATCCACGGGTCGGTGTGGGCGCGGGCGCGGTCGAGGTGGGTCAGGAACTCGGGGGCCTGCCAGGGCTCCAGCGGGCGCAGTTCGGCGTTCTCGGTGAGCGGTACGGCAAACACGGGCGGCCTTTCACGGGTGGTGCTGAGGTTGGCGGAACCATTCATAACAAACGTTTGGTATGTACGATAGCCCCCATGACACCGGCCCGTGGAGACCATGACGCCCGACGCTCGGATGTTTCCGAGGGGGTGTGGCGGGTGCTCTCCACCCGGGGCTTCGAGGGGCTGACCCTGCGCGCGGTGGCCGCCGAACTGGGTGCCTCCACCGGGATGCTGACGCACTACTTCCCGAACAAGCGGGCGCTGCTCAGCCATGCGCTGGAGGAGCTGGACCGGCGCTCGCTGGCCCGGCCCCGGCGCACCGCCCCGGCCGACGGCCAGCCGCCGGCCGGGCTGGCCCGGGTGCGGGCCTCGCTCCTGGACGTGCTGCCGCTGGACGGCGAGGCCGCGGCCGACAACCGGATCTGGGTCGGCTCCTGGGACCACGCCCTGGCCGACCCGGAGCTGGCGGCCGCGCACGCGGGCCGCTACGCGCGCTCGCGCACCGCGCTCACGGCGCACGTCGCGGACGCCCAGCGGCTGGGGGAGCTCCCGGCGCAGGCCGACCCGGCGGCGCTCGCCGCGGGGGCGCAGGCCTTCGTGCTGGGTCTGGTGGTGCAGGCGCTGTTCGCTCCGGAGGAGTTCCCCGCGGAGCGGCAGGCGGAGCTGCTGGACGCCTATCTGGCCGGGCTGGCGGGCTAGGCGGGTCCGAGCCGGAGTGCGCCGGTCCGGTCCGGTCCGGTCGGATCGGATCGGGTCCGGTCCGACCGGCTCGGCCGTCGGGGACGGCGCGTGCTCCGACGCGTGCGGGGCGGGGGATTCACCGGGAATTCCGGTTGTTCCGATTGACCCCGTTTTCGGTCCTGTTTCACGGCGGCCGCGATACGCATCGTCACGAGTTCTGCGCGAAGGGTGCGCGGAACGGTTGGTGTACGGGATGACCGGGTGGTCCGGAACGGACACGGATGGTGTCCGCCGGAGCGGTGGCCTGCGGAATTGCCGGATGGTGCCCCCAGCAGGATTCGAACCTGCGACCTACCGCTTAGAAGGCGGGTGCTCTATCCGCTGAGCTATGGGGGCGGGACGGGCGGCGCCCTGGCGGGCGCGACC
>NZ_JBIVVI010001584.1:0-1683 GCF_044757675.1 Kitasatospora sp. NPDC091257 | reverse complement strand
CCCCGGTGACGGCACGGCCGGTCCCGCGCCCGGTCGCCGACGACGGACGCCCGGCCCTCCACGGGACCGCCTGGCACCGCACCCCCACCGGCCCCGCCACCCCGGACCTCGGCCACGGCCCCACCGCCGGCGCCCCCACCGGCCCGGCCGGTGGTCGCCCACCGCGCGGCGCAGCCGGGGCCGGGCGCCCGCGCACCCCGTCGCCGCCTCGGGTCTCAGCCGTCAACTGCCGCAGGCCGCGGGCCGGTTACGGCCGGGCGGGTGCGCGTCGGTGCCGGACCGGCGTGCGCATCCGGGCCGCCCCCGCCCGTGCGGGGGCGGGCGTTGCCCGAGGTCGCCCGCGCGGGGGGCGCCGGGACGCCGTAGCGCGCCACGGCCCACCGGTGTCGCGCCGCGGTCCGCGGGCGTGCTCGGACGTGGAACGGGTCCTCCAGGACCGGGACGCGGGGCGGCAGCAGCGGCGAGGGGCCCTCGGTCGCCCGTCCGCGGACCGTCCCGGTCAGGCGCATCCCGTTCTCGTGCCCGGGGTCCTCGTCGTCGCGCACGTGCGGCAGGCCGTACGAGCCCGGTGCCCGTGTCCCGGCCTCCCGGAAGAAGGACGGGATCCGCTCGTCACCGTGGTCGGTGAAGCCCGCGAGGTGGACGAACGGCTCGCCGTTCATCCACCCCGGGTCCAGGAGGTGGGGGCCGGAGATCTCCCGGATCCGCCGTGCGAGGCCCCCGGTGACCTCCCGCAGCCGCTCCTCGTCGGCGTCGGCGTCGGCGTCGGCGCTGTGCGCGACCTCGATCCAGCCGCGGTACCCGAACACGGCCCGCACCCCTACCGGCGGGCCCCACCACGCCCCGGGGCCGGGCCGGGCCGGGGCCGGGGCGTGGTGGGGTCGGGGTCGGGGTCGGGGTCGGGTGTCCGGTCGGTGGCCGCCCCCTGGCGGGGTCCGGGGCGGGCAGTAGGATCGGCGGCGTTGCATCCCGTACACACCGCTGGTAGGAGGCTTTTCATGGCTCAGGTCACGATGAAGGGGAACCCGGTGCAGGTCGGTGGCGCGCTGCCCGCCGCCGGCAGCCAGGCACCCGGGTTCACGCTGGTCGGCGAGGGGCTCGCGGACGTGTCCCTGAAGGACTTCGCGGGCAAGCGCAAGGTCCTGAACATCTTCCCCAGCATCGACACCCCCACCTGCGCGACCTCGGTGCGCACGTTCAACGCCAAGGCCGGTTCGCTGGACAACACCGTGGTGCTGTGCGTGTCGGCCGACCTGCCGTTCGCGCAGGCCCGGTTCTGCGGCGCCGAGGGCCTGGAGAACGTCAAGACCCTCTCCACCCTGCGCGGGCGGGACTTCCACGACATGTACGGCGTGGCGATCGCCGACGGCCCGCTGGCCGGCCTGACCGCCCGCGCCGTCGTCGTCCTGGACGAGAACGACACCGTCCTGCACACCGAGCTGGTCGCGGAGATCGCCGACGAGCCGAACTACGAGGCCGCGCTCGCCGCCCTCAACTGACCCGCCCGGCACCGCACATCCCCGGTGCCGACCCGCAGTCCGCGTCCGCGTCCGCGGTCCGTGCCCACGGTCCGCGTCCGCGGTCCGTGTCCGCGGTCCGTGTCCGTGACGGCCCGCCCCGCCCCTTCCCCGCCCGCCCCGAAGGCGGCGGGCAGGGACGGCGGCGGGCCGCCGCACACCCACC
>NZ_JBIVVI010001583.1:0-1686 GCF_044757675.1 Kitasatospora sp. NPDC091257 | reverse complement strand
CCCCGGTCTCGCTCTGGGAGCGCCTGGCCCGCCCGGCCCCCGCACCGCGCACCACCCTGACCCCGCAGCGGATCGCCGAGGCCGCCGTCGCCGTCGCCGACGCCGAGGGCCTGGAGGCCGTCACCATGCGCCGACTGGCCGCCGAACTCGGCGTCGCCCCGATGGCCGCTTACCGGTACGTCTCCGGCAAGGACGAGCTCATCGAGCTGATGGTCGACTTCGTCTACGGCCGGCTCCCGCTGGGCACCCCCGCCGAGGGCTGGCGGGACACCATGCGCGCCCTGGCCCTCAACCTGCGGGCCATGCACCTGGCCCACCCGTGGACCGTCCGGACGGCCACCCCGTTCTCCCTCAGCCCCCACCAACTCGCCGTCCCCGAGCACGCGTTCGCCGCCCTGGCCGAACACGGCCTGGACGCCGACACCACCATGGCGGTGTTCCGCACCGTCACCGGCTACGTCCACGGCTCGGTCACCACCGAGGTCACCCTGAACACCCTGCGCCGCGAGCGCGGCTGGTCCGACGGCGACCAGACCCGGGCCGGCCTCGCCCCCCGGATGAGCTGGCTGATGGGCACCGGCCGCTACCCCAACTACCAGCGCTACCTCCACGCGGCCACCCGCAAGGACGACCCCGACTGGCAGTTCGAGACCGGCCTCGACTGCGTCCTCGACGGCATCGCCGCCCACTTCGCCCTCTGACCGGCCCGCGCCGGAGGCCGGCCCGGCCGCCGCCCTACTCCCCGGCCTCCAGCCGCGCGGCGACGGCACCCAGCCGCCCCATCGCATGGGCCACGCCCAGGCCGTCCATGTAGTCCCGGACGTGCACCAGCAGCCCGCCCCGGGACCGCATCACCAGCAGGCCCGGCACGGTGAACGGCTCGCCGGTGCCGGCGTGCGTCCCGACCACCTGCTGCTCGACGGTGAGCACCTCCGGATCGGCCCCCGGGTGGACGGCCACCTCCCGGATCTCCCGCGGCCGCGCCGCGCTCGGACCCCAGATCGCGCGGTACCCGGCCCGGATCTCCTCCCGTCCCCGGTACCGCTCGGGCACCCCGGGGAACAGGAACGGGAACTCGTGCACCCCGTCCTCCGCGTAGAGGTCGGCCAGGGCGTCCGCGTCCAGGTCGAGCATCGCCCGCCGGTAGCGGGCGAGCAGGTCGAGCGGGCCGGTGGCGTTGTCGGGCATGACGGGGATCCCCTCGTACGGCAAGGACGTCGGCGGCCTCGGTCGGGCCCGCCGCCGGCAAGCCCAACAGACGGGACCGCCGACGGCAACCGGGTTCCGCGAACTTGCCTCTGCCGCACGGGAAGTCGGCCCGGCCGACGTCCCACGCAGGGGCGTCGGGCCTACCGCCGGGCGGGGAGCGCCAGGAAGGCCAGGCCGGCGGCGAGGACGGCGAGGCCGCACCAGGAGAGCGCCGGCAGGCGCTCGCCCAGGGCGGCCACGCCGAGCACCGCCGCGACGGCCGGTTCGGCGAGGGTCAGGGTGGTGGCGGTCTGGGCGCTGGTGTGCCGCAGGCCGTGGCCGAACAGCCAGTACGCGAGGAAGGTGGTGACCACCGCGAGGTGCAGCACCACGCCCGCCCCGCGCGCCGAGGCGAGCCACTGCGCCTGGAGCCGGGCGCCGAGGTGTACGTCATCGTCCGGCTGCGGACGCTGTCCGGCACGCCGGTGATGGTCGAGC
>NZ_JBIVVI010001582.1:0-1688 GCF_044757675.1 Kitasatospora sp. NPDC091257 | reverse complement strand
GCCGCCACCGCCACGACGGCGTCAAGCGCCCCCACGCGCTGTCCCGGCCCACGGTCGTCGTCACCGGCGTCGGCCTCGACGGTGACGGCGCGCCGTACTGCCTCGATGCCGACCGACCCCAGCACCCCGCGCCCCGACCAGCCGACCTCCCGGCCCACCGACCCGCCGACCCCGCAGCCGACCGCCGGGCCCGCCCGCCGTGACCTGCTCCGCACCGGACTGGCCACCGGCGCCGCCACCGCCCTCGGCCTCGCCGCCGCCGCCACCGGCCGGGCGGACGCCGCCCCCGCCGACGGCCCCGGCGCCACTCCCCCCGACCGCACCCTCACCCTCACCGGCCACCTGCCCACCGGCGCCCCCGACTTCGTGTACCTCCCGGTCGAGGTCCCCGAGGGCGTCCGCGAGCTGGCCGTCTCCTACGGCTACGACAAGCCCCCGGTCCCGGCCGGCACCCCCGGCAACTCCTGCGACATCGGCCTCTTCGACGAGCGCGGCACCGACCTCGGCGGCCCCGGCTTCCGCGGCTGGTCCGGCGGCTTCCGCACCGCGTTCAGCCTCTCCCGCGGCGCCGCGACCCCCGGCTACCTCCCCGGCCCGATCAACCCCGGCACCTGGCACGTGGTCCTCGGCCCCTACCAGGTCGCCCCGCAGGGCCTGGAGTACCACGTCGAGGTCACCCTCCGGTTCGGCCCGCCCGGGCCGCGGTTCACCCCGCACTACCCGGCGGAGCGGGCCCGCGGCCGCGGCCGGGCCTGGTACCGGGGCGACTGCCACCTGCACACCGTCCACTCCGACGGGCGGCGCAAGCCCGAGGAGGTGGCGGCCGGGGCGCGCGCGGCCGGCCTGGACTTCATCGTCTCGACCGACCACAACACCAGCGCCTCGCACGCCGTCTGGGGCCCGCTGGCCAGCCCCGACCTGCTGATCCTGCCGGGCGAGGAGATCACCACCCGCAACGGCCACTGGCTGGCCCTCGGCCTGGAGCCCGGCCAGTTCGTCGACTGGCGCTACCGCTCGCGCGACGAGGAGTACCCCCGCTTCGTCCGCCAGGTCCACCGGGCCGGCGGCCTGGTCGTGCCCGCGCACCCGTACTGCCCGTACGTCGCCTGCCAGTGGAAGTTCGGCTACGAGGAGGCCGACGCCGTCGAGGTGTGGAACGGCCCCTGGACGTACGACGACGAGTCGGCGGTGGACACCTGGGACGGCCGGCTCGCCGTCGCCCTGCGCGAGGGCCGCTCCTGGCTGCCCGCCCTGGGCAACAGCGACGCCCACAGCGAACCGCAGGTCATCGGCTCCCCCCACACCGTGGTGCTGGCCGAGGACCTCAGCCGGGACGCGATCCTCGACGGGCTGCGCGCCGGGCGCAGCTGGCTGGCCGAATCCTCGGCCGTCGAGGTGGACTTCACCGTGACCGGGCACGGCCGCCGGGTGGGCATCGGCGAGGAGCTGACCGTCCCGGCCGACGCCCCGCTGGACGTCCGGCTCACCGTCTCCGGCGTGCCCGGCGGGACGGTGCGCCTCCTCACCGACGAGGGGCAGATGCACCAGGAGTCGCTGCCCGCCGACGGCGCCGGCACCGTGGTCTGGCGCACCACCGCCTCGCTCGCCGCCTACGTCCGGGCCGAGGTGCGCCACCCGAAGGCGGACGGCACCCCGGGCAGGGGCAACGCGATGGGCCCGGACCTGCC
>NZ_JBIVVI010001581.1:0-1693 GCF_044757675.1 Kitasatospora sp. NPDC091257 | reverse complement strand
CTCCCACCGTCCCCCGTTGGAGACACCTCCCCCCATGACCACTGAGAACCACCCCTCCGTCTCCGACGCCGACGTCGCGGCCATCGCCGCCCAGCTCGGCCGGGTGCCGCGCGGCCTGCGCGACGTGGCGCACCGCTGCCCCTGCGGCAACCCGGACGTCGTGGAGACGGCTCCCCGGCTGCCGGACGGCACGCCGTTCCCCACGCTCTACTACCTGACCTGCCCCAAGGCCGCCTCGCTGATCGGCACCCTGGAGGCGGAGGGCGTGATGAAGGACCAGAGCGCCCGGCTCGCCGAGGACCCGGAGCTGGCGGCCGCCTACCAGAGGGCGCACGAGGACTACATCGCCCGGCGCGACGCGATCGAGGTGCTGGAGGGCTTCCCGAGCGCCGGCGGGATGCCGGACCGGGTGAAGTGCCTGCACGTGCTGGTCGGCCACTCGCTGGCGGCCGGCGAGGGCGTCAACCCGCTCGGCGACGAGGCGATCGGCATGCTGGAGGACTGGTGGGCCAAGGGCCCGTGCGTCTCCCCGGCGGAGGTCGAGGCCGCGGGTGAGCGGGTCGCCCGCAACCGCGCCAAGGAGCAGGACCACGAGGCCGCGATCGCCGCCAAGGAGCAGAAGACCGCCGAGCGCGCCGCGAAGAAGCGCGCCGTGGAGGAAGCCGCGGCGGAGCGGGAGTCCGAGTGAGCACCACCCGCGTGGCCGCGATCGACTGCGGCACCAACTCGATCCGCCTGCTGGTCGCCGACCTCGACCCGGAGACGGGGGAGATCACCGACCTCGACCGCCGGATGATCGTCAACCGGCTGGGCCAGGGCGTGGACCGCACCGGCCGGCTGCACCCCGACGCGCTGGCCCGCACCTTCGCGGCCTGCCGGGAGTACCAGGAGATCATCGCCGGCTTCGGTGTCGGCCCGGAGCGGGTCCGCTTCGTCGCCACCAGTGCCTCCCGGGACGCCGAGAACAGCGACGAGTACGTCAAGGGCGTGCGCGACATCCTGGGCGTCGAGCCCGAGGTGGTGAGCGGCGAGGAGGAGGCGCACCTGTCCTTCGTGGGCGCCACCAAGGAACTGACGGGCGGTCAGTTCCCCGGCCCGTACCTGGTGTTCGACCTCGGCGGCGGCTCCACCGAGTTCGTGCTCGGCTCGGACGACGTCCAGGCGGCGCGCTCGGTGAACATCGGTTGCGTGCGGCTCACCGAGCGGTACTTCGGTGACGCCGAGCTGCCCTCGGAGGAGCAGGTCGAGGCCGCCCGGGCGCACGTGCGGGCGGAGCTGGACCGGGCCGAGGAGGTCGTCCCGCTGACCGGCGCGGCCACCCTGGTGGGTCTCGCCGGGACGGTCACCACGGTGTCCGCGATCGCCCAGGGCCTGCCCGGCTACGACTCGGCGGCGATCCACCACTCGCGGATCGGCCGGGACCGGGTCGCCGGGATCGCCCGGGAGCTGCTGGCCGCCACCCATGCCGAGCGCGCGGCCATCCCGTCGATGCACCCGGGCCGGGTGGACGTGATCGCGGCCGGGGCGCTGGAGCTACTGGAGATCATGGAGCGCACCGGCGCCGCCGAGGTGGTCGTGAGCGAGCACGACATCCTCGACGGAATCGCCTGGGGGCTCACCGAGGACTTCCGCCGCGAGCTGGAGCTGGAGGTCGGCCAGCGCCCGCAGTGGGCGGTGGAGGCCTTCGTCGACC
>NZ_JBIVVI010001580.1:0-1695 GCF_044757675.1 Kitasatospora sp. NPDC091257 | reverse complement strand
GGGCAGGGTTCGGCCGTCCGGAGCAGTGTCCCGACTGCCCTGGAGGGCCTCGGCGCCCGGGTGCGGGGGAGCGTACGGGGGCGTTGACGGGGCGTTCGGGACGCTCCGTACGCCCTCGGGCACGCTCGCGGGAGGTTCCCGGCCGGTCCGGGCGGGCATGCGGCGGCGGATAGGCTGACGCTCACGGTCCGCGGGCCGCTCCTCGGCGGTGCGGGCCCGCCACTCACCCGGCAAGGAAGGCCTGCACGTGTTCAGCTCCGGTGCCACCGGTCCGTCCGACGCGTCCTCGACGCTCACCACTCCGACGCCGGCCCCAAGCCCCACCGCGCAGCTGCCCGAGCTCGACCTGCGGATCCCGACCAGCGCGCAGGAGGTCTCCGAGACCACCCGGCAGGCCGCCAGCTGGTTCGACACCCACTGGCAGGGCTGGCTGGCCTCGGGACTGCGGATCGTCTTCATCATCGTGCTGTCCCTGGTGCTGCGGGCCGTGGTGCGCAAGCTCATCACCCAGCTGATAGGGCGGATGGCGCGCACCTCCGAGCACCAGGAGGAGAGCCGGCTGGGCGGGCTGCTGGCCAACACCGGGGTGGTGAACACGGAGCGGCGCCAGCAGCGTTCGGAGGCGATCGGCTCGGTGCTGCGCAGCGTCGCCTCCTTCACCATCCTGGGCACGGCGGCGCTGATGGTGCTGTCCGCGCTGGGGGTCAACCTGGCGCCGCTGCTGGCGAGCGCCGGTGTGGCCGGTGTGGCCATCGGTTTCGGCGCCCGCAACCTGGTCACGGACTTCCTCTCCGGGGTCTTCATGATCATGGAGGACCAGTACGGCGTCGGCGACGAGATCGACACCGGGGTGGCCACCGGCACCGTGCTGGAGGTCGGCCTGCGGGTCACCAAGCTGCGCGGGGCGAACGGCGAGATCTGGTACATCCGCAACGGTGAGGTGAAGCGGATCGCCAACATGAGCCAGGGCTGGGCGACCGCCTCGGTGGACGTGCAGGTCGGGTACAAGGAGGACCTGATCCGGGTCGAGGACCTGATCCTGGCGACGGCCGAGGAGATGGCCAAGGAGGCCCCGTACGACGAGCTGGTCTGGGCGCCGGTGTCGATCCTGGGCGTGGAGTCGGTCGCCTCGGACTCGGTGGTGCTGCGGATCGAGGCCCGGACCGCCCCGGGCAAGGCGGCCGCCGTCTCCCGGGCGCTGCGCCAGCGGCTGAAGGCGGCCTTCGACCGGGCCGGGATCAAGGTCAAGGAGGAGGTCCCGGCGGCCGCGGCCGGGGCGACCGGCGTGGTGATCGCGCCCTCGCCGGTGCCGGCCGCCGAGCAGGCCGCGCCGTCCGCGCTGGCCGACCCGGCCTCGCCGCGCTACCGGGCGACCGAGCCGATCCCGGCGGCGAAGGGGGCGGAGGACCCGGCGAAGCCGTAGCCCGGCGACCGTACGGACACGACGCAAGCCCCGCTCCCGGCGTACCCGGAGCGGGGCTTCGCCCTGTCCGGTAACGCTTCGGCATCCTCCGCTCCACCCACCATTGACACTCCGCCGACACGGCCCTTACGGTCCTTCCCAAGCGACTGGAAAGTTTCCTAACAGTTCGTCCGAAGCCCGCCCGCTCCCCGCTCCGGGGACACCCGCGGACCGTCCCGAGCAGCCGAAAGGGGAGGATTCCGGGCATGACCAAGAGCACCGCCAAGGCCCCC
>NZ_JBIVVI010001579.1:0-1699 GCF_044757675.1 Kitasatospora sp. NPDC091257 | reverse complement strand
CACGGGGGTGTGGCTGGAGGGTGGCGCCGGTCCGACCTGCGCGCAACTGTTCCGTTTCCTCCTGGTCAAGCTGTGCCCCGGAACGGGAGAATCGGCCGCGCCGCTGTACAGAATGCCCACCACAGGACGGTGCCGTCGATGCCCCCCGCTCACGTCCCGAGCTCCCCCGGCTCGCCCAACTCCGCCGCTCCGCAGGGATCTTCCTCCGCTCCGCAGGGGTCTTCCTCCGCTCCGCAGGGGTCTTCCTCCGCTCCGCAGGGGTCTTCCGCCGCCCAGGCGGGCAGCACCAACGACGCCATCGACATCCTGGACGGCCGGCTGATCCGGCTGCTCGCCGAGGAGCCCCGGATCGGGGTGCTGGAGTGCTCGCGCCGGCTGCAGGTCGCCCGGGGCACCGTGCAGGCCCGGCTGGACCGGCTCCAGGCCAAGGGCGTGATCGGCGGTTTCGGCCCGGAGGTGGACCCGGCGGCGATCGGCTACCCGGTGACGGCCTTCGCCACCCTGGAGATCTCCCAGGGCCAGGGCGCGGACGTGCGGGCGCACCTGGCGAGCGTGCCGGAGGTGCTGGAGCTGCACACCATCACCGGGATCGGGGACATGCTGGTGCGGATCGTGGCCCGGTCCAACGCCGATCTGCAGCGGGTGATCGACCGGGTGCTGGGCTTCGACGGGATCGTCCGCTCGTCCACGGCGATCGTGCTGGAGAACCCGGTGCCGTACCGGATCCTGCCGCTGGTCGACCAGGCCGCCGCCGAGTAGGAGGATCGGATCGGTCCGACGCGCCGATTCGGGCATATGCGTGAGGCGCCGACGGCCGCAAGATTTCTATATGAACGTTCTACTACCTCTCGCGCCGCCCTCCGGTCCGCTGATACCCGCGGCAGCCGCGCCCCGCGCCGGGTCGGCCCCGGCATGACGAACGCGGTCGCGGCCGTCGGTACCGCCCCCACCCTCATCGCCTCCGCCCAGCGCGCCCTGCGCCTGCTGGAGGCGGCCGCCCGCTACCCCAAGGGCGCCACCGCCAAGCAGCTCGCCCGGGACACCGATCTCGCCCTGGGCACCGCCTACCACCTGCTGCGCACCCTGGTGCACGACCACTACCTGGAACGCCGCAGCGGGCTCTACCGGACCGGCCCCGCGGTCGCCGGGCTGATCCGGGACGACGGCCCGGCGACCGGCCGGGCCCGGCTCCGGACGCTGCTGGGCGTGCTCGCCGACGAACTGTCCGCCGCCGTCTACTTCACCTGGTACCGGCACGGCGAGGTGGAACTGGTCGAGGCCGCCGAGGCCCCCGGCGCGCCGCTGGTCGACCGGCACGACTTCCGGGCCGGCGCGCACGCCCACGCGGCCGGCAAGACCCTGCTGGCCCTGATGACGGCCGAGGAGCGCCGGGCCCACCTGGCCCGCTACCCGATGGTGCCGTTCACCCCGTACACCCTGCGGGACCCGGCCTGCCTGCCGCTGCTGCCGCGCCAGGGCCCGCGGCGGGCCGTCCCGATCACCCAGTTCCAGGAGTACGCGCTCGGCACGGCGGGTGCGGCGGTGCCGGTCGTCGCGGGCACCGGCATCGGCGCGATCTCGGTCTCCCTGCCGATGGCCCAGGCCCACCGGCTGGCCGGGATCGCCGCCCGGTTCCAGGAGTACGCGCTCGGCACGGCGGGTGCGGCGGTGCCGGTCGTCGCGGGCACCGGCATCGGCG
>NZ_JBIVVI010001578.1:0-1708 GCF_044757675.1 Kitasatospora sp. NPDC091257 | reverse complement strand
GTATTATCGAAATCGTTCGGACATACCCCCGCCCGTATCGGCTCCCGAAGCCGTATGCTCGCAAATATACCGAGGGGGGTATCACGATGGCGCTGTGGCGCCCAGGAATCCGGCTTCGCCAACCAGGAGAAGGCCGAGGCCCGACCCGGAGGAGACAACCCCGTGATCTTCAGCCAGTACTACCTCGACTGCCTCTCCCAGGCCTCCTATCTGATCGCCGACGAACGCACCGGCCAGGCCGTGATCGTCGACCCCCGCCGGGACGTCGACGAGTACCTCGCCGACGCCATGGCACGTGGCCTGACCGTCGTCGGCGTCATCAACACCCACTTCCACGCCGACTTCCTGGCCGGCCACCTCGAACTCGCCGCCCGCACCGGCGCCTGGATCGGCTACGGTCACCGCGCCGAGACCGAGTACCCCATCCGCAAGCTCGCCGACGGAGAGCGGATCGAACTCGGCGACGTCACCGTCCAGGTCCTCGAAACCCCCGGCCACACGCCCGAGTCGATCAGCATCCTGGTCTTCGAGCAGCCCGACGACACCGTCCCGTACGGTGTGCTCACCGGCGACGCGCTGTTCATCGGCGATGTCGGCCGCCCCGACCTGCTCGCCTCGGCCGGCGTCACCGCCGCCGAACTCGGCGCGATGCTGTACGACAGCGTCCACCGCAAGCTGCTCACTCTGCCCGACGAGACTCTCGTCTTCCCCGCCCACGGTGCCGGCTCGGCCTGCGGCAAGAACCTCTCCACCGACCGCCAGTCCACCATCGGGACGCAGCGACTGACCAACTACGCCTGCCGGCCCATGGACCAGGACACCTTCGTCCGCATCGTCACCGCCGGCCAGTCCACCGCCCCCGCCTACTTCGGCCACGACGCCGCCCTCAACCGGCAGGACCGCCCGCTGCTCGATCCCACGAACACAGCCCGGCCCCTGTGCCCCGAAGGCTTCAAGGAGGCCCGTTACGCGGGCGCCGTCGTCCTCGACGCCCGCAGCCCCCAGGACTTCGGCGCCGGACACATCCGCGGCGCCATCAACGTCCCCGTCGACGGCCGCTTCGCCGAACAGGCCGGCGCCGTCCTCACCCCCGACAGCACCATCGCGATCATCGCCCCGCAGGACCGCGAGGGCGAGGTCGTCACCCGCCTCGCCCGCATCGGCTTCGACCACATCGCCGGCTACCTGCGCAACCCCGGCAACGCCCTGCCCGCCCTCGCCGACGAGGTCACCCCCGCCGGCCGCCTCACCGTCGACCAGCTCCGTACCGCCCTCACCGACACGCAGCCCCCCACCGTCCTGGACGTGCGCACCTGCGGCGAGCGCGAAACCGGCTCCATCGAAGGATCCCTGCACATCCCCCTGACCGAACTCCCAGGCCGCCTCGACGAGATCCCCACCGGCGGCCCCCTCGTCGTCCACTGCGCCAGCGGTCACCGCTCCTCCATCGCCGCCAGCCTGCTGCGCCACCACGGTCACACCGAGGTCTCCGACCTCCTCGGCGGCTACGATGCCTGGCACACCCTCATCCACCCGGCTCAAGCATCATGACGTACCGCCAGTTGAGGCCGGGACGTCCCGTTTCATCGTGCGTGCACGAGGCTTGGACAAGGGCGAGCCTCACTCGCGAACCGGACGACCCCGTCGTCGGTGGTGATCAGGTCGTCGGCCTCGGCCCGGTGGTGACGAGGCCACTGTTCAACGGGGG
>NZ_JBIVVI010001577.1:0-1709 GCF_044757675.1 Kitasatospora sp. NPDC091257 | reverse complement strand
TGGTCTCGCACGCCGCCCCGGCCCCCGGCTTCGCGGCCTTCGCCGCCCCGGCCGCGGCGGCCGGCCCGGTGCCGCGCCGGGTCGCCGCGCTGCTCGGCCCGGTGCCGACCTCCCGCAACTGGCCGCCGGCGAAGACCCCGGCGGGCCTGGCGGCGATGGTCGCGGCGATCGGTACGGCGGCGTCGGCGCTGTGCGCGCTCAACGCCGCCGTGGCCCTGCTGGTGGTGCTCAAGGCCGTCACCCCGCTGTAGCCGGCGGGGCTCCGGAGCGTCCCCCCGCTGCGGCCGGCGGACCCTAGAGCGTCGCGGCCAGCTCGTCGACGGCGGCCTCGGCCGCCGCCAGGGATTCGGCGGCGAGCGGCTGGAAGGCGTTCAGCGCCGGGATGTCCGCGGCCCGGGTGAGCTCGGCGGTGACCACGTGCAGGTGCTCCGCCGCGACCCCGATCCGGTCGAAGTACGCCCGCAGGTACGGAACCTGGAAGTCGCAGTGGGCACGCGGCGTGCCCGGCCCGTAGCCGCCGCCGCGGACCGCGACGACCACCACGCGGGTGTCGCGCAGCAGCGGCTCGCCGGTCTCCGGATCGTGGTGGACGCCGGGGAAGGTGACCCGGTCGATCCACGACGTGAGGCCGGCCGAGACGGTGTAGTTGTACATCGGGCTGCCGACCAGCAGGACGTCGGCGGCCCGCAATTCCTCGATCAGCGGGCGGCTGAGCGCCCACTCCCGCGCCTCGTCCGGCCCCTCGGCGAGGCGGCCGATGTCGTCCAGCGGGAGCACCCCCTTGCGCTCGGTGCGGCGGCCGAGGGCGTCGTAGGCGGCGCGCACCGGGGGCACCGGGTCGGCGGCGAGGTCGCGGTGCCGGTGCTGGACGCGGGCGCCGTGGCGGACGCGCCAGGCGTCGGCGAAGCGGGCGGTCAGGGCGTGGCTCACCGAACCGGACGGGCTGATGCTCGAATCCAGGTGGAGCAGCGTGGTGGAGGTCATGGCGGTCTCCTGGTCACCTCGGAGGGGGACGGATCGTCATAGCGGTGACGAGCCGCGCCGAGGAAAGGTGACCGATGGACCGGAACGCGATGCCGGGGGCGGCGGACGGGCGGGCGCGGAGCGGGGGAGCGGCCTCGGGGGCGGGACGCCCGGAGGCCGAACGCTTCGAGGCCGAACGCTCGAACGCCGTGCGCGTGGACGCCGTGTGCTCGGACGCCGAGCGCTTCGAGGCCGAGCGCGGCCGGCTGCGGGCGATCGCCCAGCGGATGCTCGGCTCGACCGGCGAGGCCGAGGACGCCGTGCAGGAGGCCTGGCTGCGGCTGGTCCGCACCGATCCGGCGGAGATCGGCAACCTGCCCGGCTGGCTGACCACGGTGGTCTCCCGGATCTGCCTGGACCTGCTGCGGGCCCGTGCCGCGCGCCGCGAGGAGCCGACCGACGAGGCGCTGCCGGACGGCTCGGGCGGCGGCCCGGAGCCGGAGCGGGAGGCGCTGCTGGTCGAGTCGGTGGGCCGGGCGCTGCTCGTGGTGCTGGACCGGCTTGGCCCGGCCGAGCGGGTCGCCTTCGTGCTGCACGACGGCTTCGCGGTGCCCTTCGACCGGATCGGGCCGATCCTCGGACGGACCCCGGTGGCCGCCAAGAAGCTGGCCAGCCGGGCCCGGCAGCGGGTCCGCGGGACGGCCGCGCTGCCCCCGGAGCCACTGGCCGGGCACCGGCGGGTGGTG
>NZ_JBIVVI010001576.1:0-1710 GCF_044757675.1 Kitasatospora sp. NPDC091257 | reverse complement strand
GGGTGCCGGAGGCAGCGGCGGCGGCGAGCCGGTAGCCGGCCAGGCCGAGGGCGTGCAGCAGCCGGGGGTGGGCCGGGTCCTTGACCAGCAGCTCCCGGTAGACCTCCCAGGCCTCGCGGTGGCGGCCGTCGAGGGCGGCCTGGTGCGCCTCGTGCTCGGCCAGCAGGACGAGCGCACCGGCCGCCCGCTCGCGGCCCGGCAGCTCGCGTCCGGGGGCGAGTCGGAGCGCCTGGCGCAGGTCGACGGCGGCCGGGCCGAGCCGCCCGGCCGCGAGGGCGGCGCCCGCCCGGCGGACCAGGACGGCGGCGCGGGCCGTCCCGGCGTCCGCGGGCAGGCCGGCCAGGGCCTCGTCCAGCCGGCCGAGTTCGGCGCGCAGCAGGGCGAGGTCGAGCCGGACGGGCGCGGCGGCGGCGCCCTCGCCGAGCGCCTCGGCCCAGCGGGCGAGCACGGGTTCGGCTTCTTCTGGGGTGCCGGCCCGGCGGGCGCAGTCGAGGACGGCGCGCAGGGCGGGGGCGGCGCAGCGCACGCAGCGGGCCGAGCCGGCGGCCTCGGGGGTGTGCTGGTGGTCGGTGCAGGCCTCTCGGCCGCAGCCGCCGCAGGTGCCTGCGGCGGGGCGGTCGCAGAGCGCGCAGTCGCCGGTGGGCGCCGCGCCCGCCGCCGTGCCCGAGGCCAGGAAGTACCGGTACCAGTCCAGTGCGGCGGCCCAGTTGCCGGCCCGTTCGGCGAGCAGGGCGCGCAGCCGGGCGGTCGCCGGGTCGCCGGCCGGGTCGGGCGGGCCGAGCAGGGCGATCGTCCGGGCCGGGCGGCCCGCCAGCAGGGCGACGGCGGCCAGGTGGTAGCGGTCGCGCAGGCCGCTGCCGGCGTCGAGCAGGGTGGTGACCGGCTCGGGGGTGCCCTCGGCCAGGGCGAGGGCGGCCCGCAGCCGGGCCTGGCGGTGGGTGAGGGCGCCGGGCAGGGTGTCGGCGAGGGCGAGCGCGGCGGCGGCGCGGCCGCGCGGTTCGGCGTGGTCCCGGCCGGTGACCAGCAGGTGGGCGGCCTCGCGCAGGGCTGCTTCGCGCAGGGCGGCCCGGTAGCCGGGGGCGGCCGGGTGGTCGGCGGTGGCCTGCTGCCAGAGTTCGCGGGCGGCCGTCGGGTCGGTGGCCAGGCGGGTGCGGGCGAGCCGGTCGCGGGCCAGGGCCCGGCGGGGGCCCAGGTCCTCGTCGTCGAGCGACTCCCAGCGGGCGAGGGCGCCGGCCGGGTCGTCGGCGCGGGCGCGGGCGAGGCCGTGGTGGAAGGCGGCGACGGCGGTCCAGCGGCTTCCGGGTTCGGTGTCGGCCTCGGCGCGCAGGATCGGCTCGGCCTGTTCGGCCTGGCCGGCGGCGAGCAGGGCGGCGCCGAGCCGGACCCTGGCGGGGCGCCAGTCGGGTGCCCCGTCGAGGCCGGCCCGGTAGTCGGCGGCGGCCTCGGCGGGGCGTTCGGCCCGCTCGTGCACCAGGGCGAGGCCGAGCCGGGCCGGGGCGAAGTCGGGCCGGACGGTCAGGGCGGCGGTGAACTGCTCCCGGGCCGGTTCGTCGGCGCCGAGCAGCAGGGCGAGCCGGCCGAGGGCGTAGCGGGGGCGGGGGTCGGTCGGGCTCTCGCCGGCGGCGGCGGCGAGGTCGGCAGGATCCGGCAGGCAACTCGGCCGGATCCCGCGGAGTTCGGTCGGCGCAGGGCCGTGGGTGGCGTGGCTGG
>NZ_JBIVVI010001575.1:0-1710 GCF_044757675.1 Kitasatospora sp. NPDC091257 | reverse complement strand
CCCACCCACGGGAGTCACCATGACCACCACCCCTCTGACCGTCGCCGTCCTCGGGCCGGGCGGCGTCGGCGGACTGATCGCCGGGCTGCTCGCCCGCGACGGCCACCGGGTCGTCTGCCTGGCCGGCGAGGAGACCGCGGCCGCCGTCCGGCGGGACGGACTGCACGTCCGCAGCGGCCGGTTCGGCGAGTTCACCGCCCGGGTCGAGGCCGCGACCGAGCTGCGCGAGCCGGTCGACGCGGTCTTCGTGACGGTCAAGGAGACGGCGCTGGCCGCCGCCCTCGACCGGATGCCCCCGGAGGTGCTCGGCACCGGGATCGTGGTGCCGCTGCTGAACGGCCTGGACCACATGGCGCTGCTGCGCGAACGCTACCCGGCCGGGCGCGTGGTGGCCGGCACGATCCGGGTCGAGGCCACCCGGACGGCGCCCGGGAGGATCGAGCACACCAGTCCGTTCGCCGCCGTCGAGCTCGGCGCGACCGCCGAACCGGCCTCCCCCGTGGCCGGGTTCGCCGAACGGCTGCGCCACACCGGGCTGGACGTCACGCTGCGCGAGGACGAGACGGCGATGCTGTGGGGCAAGCTCTCCTTCCTCGCCCCGTTCGCCCTGCTCACCACCCGCCACGCGAGCGGGATCGGCGCCGTGCGCACCGAGCACCGGGCCGAACTCCTCGCGGTGCTGGACGAGATCACCGCCGTCACCCGGGCGGTCGGCGCGCCGGCGGACGCGCAGGCGCTGCTCACCTCCTTCGACCGCCTCCCCGCGGCGATGAAGTCCTCGATGCAGCGCGACGTGGAGGCCGGCCGGGCGACCGAGCTGGACGCCATCGGCGGCGCCGTGCTGCGGGCGGCCGACGCCCACGCCGTGGCCGCCCCGACCATCGCCCGCCTGGTGCGCGAGCTGTCCGGGTCCGCCAACCGCTAGGGCCGGGACAGGCGTTCACCCCACGCACGGCGCCCGTGGGGTGAACGCCCGCACGTCTTCGCTCACATGATGGAACATCATCGTCCGTGGCGGGCAAAGACTTTCCCAACGGTTCACCCGGTCTTCCGGAACCTCCGTACGGCGGAACGGCGTTGATACGGCGGGAGGGATAGAGACATGACAAGGAAGCCGTACCGATTGGCCGCCACCACGCTCGCGCTGCTCCTCGCGGCCCCACTGTTCACCGCCTGCGACGCCGACAAGGCCCTGGACTGCGGAAAGCGGGCGATCAGCCTCACCGGCGACGTCCAGGACCTCGCCGATTCGGCGATCAACGTGGGGCAGATCACCGACGAGAACCGCCGCAACCACACCGTCGAGGCCTTGCGGAAGGTCGCCGACGACGCCAAGAGGATCCGCCAGGACGGCGGGGACAAGATCGACCCCGCGGCCGACCGGCTGGCCAAGGCCGTCAACGACGCGATCGACCGGGTCTCCAAGGGCAAACAGCCCGACTTCAAGCCGATCACCGACGCCGCCGGCGACATCGGGAAGGCCTGCGCCGACTCCTGACGCGCCGGCGCGCTTCCCGGTTCCCGCACCGCCCGCCGCCCGCTCCACCGGCTCCCGGCCCGGCACACAGCCCGGCCGGGAGCGCGATGGGCCTGCAGGCCGTCGCGGACCCTGCCGCATCGTTCACGAGCGCCGGTCACCCGCGCCGCTGCCACGGCACGCGCAGGGCTCACCCGTTGACGGGACAGGGCAGCCAGGGCCGCCCTGCACCC